>NZ_JBHVWF010000101.1:0-31214 GCF_042882365.1 Streptomyces sp. NPDC058221
GGGTGTTGAGCACCTTCCGCGCCTCGGCGAGCTTGCCCTGCTGTTTCTTCTTCTTCTCACCGAGCGTCTTGCGGATGTCCGCGAGGTCGTCCAGCTTGTCCTGGGCCTCCTTGCGCTGCTGCGCGAGGGACTGCTGCTTGCCCTGGATCTTCGCCAGCGACTCGGCCTGCTTGGCGGTCAACTGGTCCAGTGCGGAGGCCTGGTCGAGGAAGCTGTCCGGGTCCGAGGCCAGGAAGAGCTGCACGGAGGGGTCGATGCCTCCGGAGCGGTACTGTGCGGCGGCGAGCGAACCGAGGCCCGAGCGGAGCGTGTTGAGCTCCTGCTGGCCGCGGGCCACCTTGTCCTGGATCGCGTCGACCTGCTTCTGGAGCTTGTCCTGCTTCTCCTTGGCCCCGCTGTACTGCTCGGTGGCCACCTCGGCCTCGTGGTAGAGCTTGTCGACCTTCGCCTTGACCTCGCTCTTGGTCGGCTTGGGGTCGGCGTGAGCGGCCTGGGAGGTGAGAGCCACGGCTGCGGCGGCAGTGGCGGTGAGCACGGTCACGCGAGTGCGGCTCGGCTGTTTGGGACGACGGTGGGACGCCACGGAGGCGAGCTCCTTCTTCCTCGAGCCGCCTACCGGGCTGCGGGGACGCGTATCCCCGGCTCCGTGCGCATGACGGACTCGGCGGTGTCTTCGTTGCCACCCCGGTTGGGTGATCAATCGTGCGAAGGTTCGAGGCCTGACCTTAGTGACCTTTCTGTGATCAGTACAAACGCCCGGAGGCAAAATCTCGTTACAGAACCTCCTTGAGTTGGTTACATCGCGCATGTTGTGGTGATCGCCTGACGGTCTGTCCCGATGAGTCCGGCAACTCGCGACCGGTCTCACCGGGCCGGCGAAAATGACTTCGAGGCAGGGGAGGCGCACAACGGGTCCGGTTCCGGGGCGTCTGCCGATGACAGGATCCCCATGGCCCACCCGCTGCTCGATATCGACGCACTGACCGAAGTGGAGCCCTGCCTGCGACAGATGGGCGAACTGTTCACCGCCTTTCGGGACCAGGATTCGGCCCGCTTCCGGGTGCCGCCCCTGCCCCAGGTGGCGCGCGCCTTCGGGCAGGTCCTGGACGCACATCTCGCGGTAGAGGCTGCCGGCTATGTAGCGGTCGACTTCTACGACGGCGCGATTCTGTACGACTTCGTCCGTGTGCCCCGGCTCCTGTTGGACGCGGGAGACAGAGAGGATGCGTGGCGAGGCCCGCCCGCGCAGTTGGGAGTCCTCGCCCGGGCCGCATGCCCCGACCCCGGCCAGAGGTTCCCGTCGGTACGCGAGTTCGCCGCCGCGTGGTGGACGGCGAGTCGGAGCTGTGCCAGGTAGATGCGGAATGGGATCAGCCGGCACGGTGCGGGGACTGCTCCGCCCATCGGACCGTGTGGGGTACCACAAGCCCGACGGCGAGGAAGATTCCGCCTGTCAGGAGCCAGCCGGGTGTGCCGGCGCCGAGGCAGAGCCAGGCCAGTAGCGAGGGTGCCGCGACGCCCGTCAGTCCACTGCCGAAGCGGAACACCCCCGCGTACTGGCCCTGTGCGTGTGCGGGGGCGAGGTTGTAGCGCAGCTCGAACGATCCGGCCGAGTACAGGAGTTCACCGAGGGTGTGGACGCCCACTCCCAGCAGTATCAGCAGGACCGCGCCCCAGGCGGGCAGGCCGGCGGCGAGGCCGATCAGGCACAGTCCGGCCAGGAAGGTCCAGCCGGCACGGCGCCAGGCCCGTGCGGCGGAAGCATTGCCGTCGATACCGCGGCTGGCTCTGACCTGCAGAACGACCACCATGGCGGTGTTGAGCAGCACGCTCGTTCCGACGAACCAGCGCGGTGCATGGGTGTGCCCGACGATCCACAGAGGCAGGGCGAAGACCAGGACAGCGCCGTTCATCGACATGATGCCGTCCAGTGCTGTGATCGCCATATAGCGGTAGTCCTTCAACGCCGACCAGCGTCCCGCACCGGCGGGCGCCGGGACAGGGGCCAGTGAAGGGAGACGGCTCACGACAACAGCCGTTGCCGCGAAGGTCAGAGCGTTGCCCAGGACGAGGCACATGTACGCGCCACGCGTGTCCAGTTGGACGACCAGCGCAGCCGGCAGGGCGCCGATACTGGAGGCCAGGTTGGCGCCGGAACGCAGATACGCCCGGAACCGGGCGGGCTGCGCACCTGCGAGTCCGCGCACGAGGGGACCCCGGGCCGCCTGGCTGGCCGATCCCGCCAGTTGGGTCAGGCAGATCACCGCTGTGAACAGCCAGAAGGAATGGACGAGGAGCAGCATCGCCATCGCGACGGCCTGCACGGCCAGCGTCAGCATGTAGATCTCACGGGGCCCGCGCCGGTCGGCAACGTGGCCGACCGGGACCCCGGCCAGCAGCCCCACGAGTGCTCCCGCGCCCATGCCGAGGCCTACCTGAGAAACCGGCAGTCCGATGGAACGGGTGAAGAAGACAGCGGCGCTGAGCATGAACACACCGCTGCCGAGCATGTTGATGAAGCCGGCTGTCGCCAGGGTGCGCCGTGGCCCGCGCTCAAGCAGCAGTCCGTGGGCGACGAGCCACGGCACGTCGTCCTGCGAACATTCGGCAGACGGTTCTTCGGGTACGCGTTTGGCCGGACTTGCCGTCAACATTCCTCCCACACCTGATGGCCCTCTTGGGTGACGCTCCCGCAACAAGGGGGCGGAGTGCGCCAACGACGATGGAGTATGAAGAGGAAAGGACGTGCGTGGAAAGGCGTCATTGCCGGGGGAAGAGTCACACGGATATCGGGAACAACCCTTGTGGCTACCGGCGTTCAAATTGGTGTGAGGGCGTCGGGCTGCCGGCTTCTCCGTGGGTGGCCGGGTTGATCGTCAGTTGCTGATCGCCGGGGCGCTGTGCAGGTAGGTCTCGTCGGTTACCTGGCTGAGCAGGAAGCCGGCCATGTCGGCGCGGCTGATGGAGAGGCCCACCACCCCGTGGCCGTAGTGCCCGGCCTTGACGTCTCCGGTGGCGGGTCTGTCGTTGAGTTTGGCCACGCGGACCAGGGTCCAGTCCAGACCGCTGGCCCGTACCGCCTCAGCGGCGGAGCGAACCTCGGCCCAGGGACGCGGCGCGGCGGTGCGGACGAACTGGGCGAGAGCATCGAACTTGCGGTCCGGCCGATCGGCGGGGTCCGGAACGCTGCACGTGGAGACGACCACGAACCGTCGGACGCCGGCGCTTTTCATGGCGGCGATGATCCTGCGCGTCGCGGCGCTCTCGGAGCCGACACCCTCGATGACGGCGTCGGCGGTCCGGATCGCTTCGAGGACCGCCTCGCCGTCATCGAGCTGTCCGGCGGCGATGGACAGGTTCTCGTGTGTGATGCGGAGTTTGCCGGGTGTGCGGGCGTAGGCCGTGACTTCGTGTCCTGCGTCCAGAGCTTTGCGGACGAGCAGTTGCCCCATCCGCCCGGTCGCGCCGAAGATCGTGATTCTCATGGTGGACGACACCTTCCTCACGGAAAACCACTAAAGAAAATTTAGTGGTTACGTTAGCACGGCGGTGTGGGGTGGGTGGTGGTCCCGACGGGGCATGGCCTGCTGGGCGATGGATGGCACATGCCGCGGTCATGTGGTGTTCCTCACGGTGAATGCATAGGCGTCGAACGCAACTGCACCCTTTGATCTTCTTTGTCCGTCCCGGAGTTGCGATGCCGTCCGGCGCAAGTGAAGAAGTCGTGATGATCAATCACCGGTACGGCCATACGATCACCTCAAGTCGCACCCGCGTGCCCCATTTCCGCTGCGACGCCTTCTTCTCTTTTTCGGATCCCGAAGGGTTCTTGTGAAGTTTCGCCGGGTTCTTGCCCCAGTTGTTGCCGCCGCAGTGACCACGCCTGCCCTCCTGCTGTCGGTTGCCCCCGCGTTCGCCGACGACAAGCCGGCAGCGCAGACACAGGAGAAGCAGACACAGGAGAAGCCGTCCATCGCGGAGCTGGAGAAGGCCGCCGCCGCAGCACAGGCGGTGTACGACGACGCCGTAGCGGACCAGAGCGCCGCTTACGCTGCGCTGAAGGCGTTCGACTCCGACACCCATCCGCTGACCGCAGCGGTCAACACCGCCCAGGCCGCCGCCGATTTGGCCGCCACCGCGAAGACGGAGGCCGATCAGGCCGTCGTCGATGCAAAGGCGGCGATCGAGGCTCTTCCGGAGACCGCCACCGAGGACGAGAAGACCGCCTCGGCGACGGTTCTCGCCGAGGCGGAGGCCGCTTCGACAATTGCCACTGAGGCCAAAACGGCCGCCGACGCCAAGGTCGTGGAAGCCGACGACGCGCGTGACGACGCCAGGGTCGCCGCGGCGCGAGCGGTGGACCTGGCGCAGCAGGCCACGAAGGAGGCCCTCGCCGACAAGACCGCTGCCGACGAGGCACTGGCCGAGGCGAAGGAGGCGGCCGAGGAGGGTGAGGACGGCGAGGAATGTGTCGCCGAGCCCGAGCTCACCACGGTCGTCACGGGCCTGCCCTCCACGGTCGTCGCGGGTACGAAGGTCAACTTCGAACTGCGGGTGGCCAACGGCACCGACAGGACGATGGACAAGGTGCTGCCCTTCGCCTACGTCCACGCGACCGACCGGAGCGGGCTCAACGACCTCGATGACCTGGTGCATCTGCAGTGGTCGTCCGCCTCTTCCTCGACATGGAAGACCGTCGACAACGAGCACTACATGGACGCCATCAGTCCGCTGAAGGCCGGCGCCCACGTCGATGTCAAGATGCGCCTCACGATCGATGCCTTGGCACCCGCAGGTAACGGTGTCACCTTCGTCGCCGGTGACTACTTCAACGACAACGGCAGTTGCGGTGGGAGCCCGGACCTCGAGGGCTACGAGTTCCTGATCGCCGCGGCGGGCAGCAAGCCCGGCAAGGTCGACGACGCCAAGCCCAGTACGACCGAGTCGGCCGCTCCCGACCTCAAGCCGCAGAGCGGCTCGTCGGCCGGTCCCGTGAACGGCAGCCTTGCCGCCACGGGTTCGACCTCCGGGATATCGCAAGTCGCCCTCGCGAGCGGCGCGGCCCTGGCGATCGGTGCGGGCGCGATGTTCGCCGCACGCCGTCGCAAGGCCGGCTCCCACGTCTGAGGCATGACGCGGGGGGCGAGCGGGCGCCCCGGGCCATGCGCTGACCGCCCGACGGGCCCGGCACCGAGCGGTGTCGGGCCCGTCGAGGTGAAACGGTCGTGCCGGGGGTGAGATGCGGGAGGCTGCAACCCTGGCTGCTGGGCTCATGGCCCCGGCCCATGACCTCGTGCACTGGGTAGGCGGGCTGTTCCCGGACCGTGTGGGAGCCAGGATCGGCAAGCGGATCTACGCCGTACGCCAGGTGGTCCAGGCGTCGCCTGTGCCCAAGCCCACCCAGGAGCTGGTGCAGTCGCGTGCCAGGCGGATCAACGGCTGCGGCTTCTGCGTCGACGGCCAGGGCAAGGGCCGCGACTGCCGGTGGGAGCTCCGCCCGGCTCGGTCCGGTCGCCGCCTGGCGCCATTCCACCGTGTTCACCGAGGCCGAGCGGGCCGCACTGGCGCTCACCGAGGAAGGCACCCGCATCGCCGACGCGCAGCCCGGTGTCTCCGACGAGACCTGGCGGCCGGGTGCGCAAGCAGTACGACGAGGACCGGGCCGTCGCGCTGGTCTCGTTGATCGCCGTGATCAACGCAAGCAACCGGATCGGCGTGATCCTGAACAACCAGGGCGGTTCCCGCGGACCCGGCGCCTTCGCCGCTGTCGTGGACCGGCTGCCGGACGGCCTGCCGGCCCTGCCCCGGAGCGGTCCACGTGGTGAGAATAAGGAGTGGAGGGTTCACCGCGCGGTTGCTAGCTTGCGGATGACCGTGAAACCGCCCGAGGAGGTGAGACCCATGAACGCTGTATCGACGTGGGTGCTCCCCCTTCCCGTCACGGCCGGCGACTGACGTAGGTGTCGCCGGGAGCGCCTCGACAACAAGGCACTCCTGAAAGGCATCACCTGTGTACTCTCTGCAGTTCACCGCTGAGTCGTCATCAAACGCCATGGTCGAAAGGGACTTCACCGTGGGGGAGATCCCCGGTGTTCTCTGGTCACCTGACTCCGGTGCCGGCCGGGCACCCCTGGTGCTGATGGGGCACGGCGGCGGTACGCACAAGAAGGCACCGGCCATGGCGGGCCGGGCTCATCGCCTCGTGACGGGCTGCGGCTTCCATGTCGCCGTCATCGACGTGCCGGGGCACGGCGACCGGCCGCGCACGGCGCACGACGAGCGGGAGATGGCCGCGCTGTACCGGGCGAGGGCGGCGGGCGAGCCCGAAGGCCCGGTCGTCGTGCGGTACAACGCGCATCTGGCGGAGCTTGCCGTGCCCGAATGGAGGGCGACCCTGGACGCCCTCCAGGACCTTCCGGAGATCGGCGCCGGCGGGCCGGTCGGCTACTTCGGCATCAATATGGGGACCGCGATCGGGATACCGCTCGTGGCGGTCGAGCCCAGGATCACGGCCGCCGTCTTCGGTCAGCACTGGCCCGACGTCCTGGCCGAGAAGGCGAAGCGGATCGACGTCCCCGTCGAGTTCGACATGCAGTGGGACGACGAGCACATCCCGCGCGAGGCCGGTCTGGCGCTGTTCGACGCCTTCGCCTCGAAGGAGAAGACGTTGCACGCCAACGCGGGCAGGCACAAGGAGCTGCCCCGGTTCGAGGCCGACAGCGCGGTCCGGTTCTTCGCCCGGCATCTTGGTCGAGCGGTCGGCTCGCCGGCCTGACGCGCGTTGTGGCGGTGCACGGCCTGCCGGTCGTGCACCGCCCCCAGGTTCCGTTCAGCTCACCGGCGGCCCGGTGCCGGGCGCAGTGCGTCGATGACGAGGTCGAGGAGCCGGCCGGTCTGTTCGGGCGTGTTGCCGGGTGCCGTGGCGAGGAACACGCCGAGCAGCATCGTGGTGACGTCGTCGGCCTCGACGTGCTTGAGCTGTGCCTAGCGGAGGGCATCGCCTGGGTGCCGTACTTCCCGCTCGGCGGCGCCTTCCCCGGCATGCCGAAGGTGACCGAGGAGCCGGCTGTCACCGACGCGGCCCGGGCGCTGGGGGTCACCCCGTCGCAGGTGGGCCTCGCGTGGCTGCTGCAGCATGCCCCGAACGTGCACCTCATCCCGGGCACCGCCGACGCGGACCACCTTCGGGCGAACGTTGCGGTGGGCGCGCTCGCTCTCGACGAGGCGACGGTCGCCGCCCTCGATGCCGTTCCCTCCAGCTCGGCCGACGTGCCGCTGGGCTGACCGGCCTCTCCCGCGTCGTGGCCGCCCGCTCAGGGTGTCGGAGTGGGCGGCTCTGCATGTTCATCGGGCTGTGAGGTGCGGGCCGGTGGGAGGTTCAGGATGCGTGCCAATATGGCGCGTTTGCTTATAACCCGCGTGCGCAAGTATTGTTCTCAGGGTTAGCGAACGCCGCGTACCCCGCGCCCGGACGACACCAGCGGGCTGTGTAGCACGCATTCATCCGGACCACGCGGTCCGTCCGTGCGCTCCACGCGGCATCCCCCTCCACCGGCATCATCGAGGTAACCCCATGAGCATCCGCTCCCTGCTGCCCGGCCGAATCGGCTTCGGCACCGCACCCCTCGGCAACATGTTCCGCGCCATCCCCGAAGACGAGGCCGCCGCCACCGTGCAGGCCGCCTGGAACCAGGGCATCCGGTATTTCGACACCGCACCGCTGTACGGCGCGGGCCTTGCGGAGATCCGTCTCGGTGACGTGCTCGCCCAGCAGCCCCGCGACGCGTTCATCCTGTCGACGAAGGTCGGACGGGTCATCCTCGACGAGGTCGAGGACCCCGCCGGCCGTGAACTCGGCGAGAAGGGAGCCCTGTTCGAGCACGGACGTCCCAACCGGATCGTGAACGACTACAGTGCCGACGCCACCCTGCGCTCCGTGGAGGACAGCCTCAAGCGTCTGAGGACGGACCGCCTCGACATCGTCTGGGTCCACGACGTCGCCCAGGACTTCTACGGCGACGAATGGGTCAGCGTCTACGAGAGTGCCCGCACGGGCGCCTTCCGCGCGCTCGCACGGCTGAAGGACGAAGGTGTGATCAAGGCCTGGGGCCTCGGCGTCAACAAGGTCGAGCCGCTGGAGATGACGCTGGACCTGGAGGAGCCGCAGCCCGACGCGTTCCTGCTGGCCGGACGCTACACGCTGCTCGACCACGAGCGGGCCCTGCAGCGGCTGCTCCGCGCCGCGGCCGCGCAGGGCGTGGACATCGTCGTCGGCGGCCCGTACAGCTCCGGCATTCTCGCCGGCGGCAGTCACTTCGAGTACGCCGAGGCGCCCGTGGAAATCGTCGACAAGGTGAGCCGCATCAAGGCACTGGCCGAGGAGAACGGCATCGGCATCAAGGCCGCGGCCCTCCAGTTCGTGCTGGCCCACCCCGCCGTCGCCGCGGCCATTCCCGGGGCGACCCGGCCCAGCCGTATCGCCGAGGACCTCGGAGCTCTCGCTCAGGACGTTCCCCAGGAGTTCTGGGCGGCCCTGCGCGAGCAGAGGATCATCGCCGAGGACGCGCCCGTACCTGCCAACTGACGCGACGGCCCGGTGCGGTGGCGATAGCGGGCGCCAATACCGTCGAGGTCATGGGCCGCGATCAGTCCAAGGCCGCTGGCCAAGGCTTCATCGACCTGGGCCGCCTCGGGTCGTCCGACCGCCACGCCGATCTTGCCCTGCTCTTCGCCCCTGCGCGAGAGACATGGACGGACGCGGAGCAGGCGGCGGCCGCGGACGCAGCGTTCGCCGAACGGTACGGCGTCGCCCCCGACCACGGCCGTCTGAGCTTCTGCCTCCATCTCGACCCGCTCACCTGGGACTCTCCGAGTACGCCCCAACAGGTCTGACCCCGGACAGTAGTGGCGCTACGTCTGCGGTACGCCCCTGACGAACACCATCCCGTCGATCCTCGCCAGGTGGGCCGGGTCGAACGGGGCGTAGCCGAACCAGGGCGATACGCGGAGCGCGGGCCGGGTGTCACCGAGGGCGGTGGCCAGTTGCGAGGAATCGATCACGTACCGGTCCTCCGGGAGCGCGTACAGGAGCCCTTCGACGGTGTCCGGCGGTGGCGTGTCCACCCCCTGGTGCGGGATCGTCCCGAGGGCCGTGGCCACGAAGGCGTACTCCTTCCCGAGCCGGGTGCCGACCAGCGCACCGGCGCTCCACCACTCCACCCGTACCGTGCCCATCCGCATCGAACTCTTCTCCCGCTGGAGATGGGAGTTGTGGGCGTTGACGAGCGCCGGGCCCCGGCCGACGAGGGCGAGGAGGTTGTGGGCCATCATCTGGTCCCGCACGCCCATCAGCCGGGTCATGCGGGCCGGTGAGGTGTCGGCCATCCAGTGGTGGTAGCGCAGCAGTCCGGCCGCGGTGCGTGCGTACAGGCGCGCCCGGTCCCAGCCGTCCTGCGAGGTCGCCGTGATCAGGTAGGGCGTCTGCGCGTCGAGGAGTGCCGCCAGATCGTCTGTGAGCGGCCGCAGTTGACCGGCCTCGGCCGACTGCCCCACGGACCGGGCCGGGTCCCTCATGGCGGCAGGATCGGTCCACCGGTCGTCGGCGCCGAGCAGACGGTCGAGCGTTTCCGCGGTGCAGGGGAGGAGGTCCGCGTCCACCCGGGCCGCGAGGTAGCCGTGGAGTGCGGTGAGAGCCTGCCGGGGGCTTGCGGCGCCGGTGATCTCCAGCGGGCCGTCGATCCCGGCGAACCGTAGCCGTTCGGACGTGGGCAGGCCGGTGTTGTGGGCGCGCATCCAGCGGACGAGCTCGCGATTGCCCTCGAAGGCGCCCCAGTCGTGGCTGAATCCGTGCTCCATGACCTCGTCGAGGGTGCCCGCGCCCGAGGTGACGTAGTCGTCCACGATCAGGCCCGTCATGCAGTCGCTCTCCAAGGCGATCGTCCGGTAGCCCTCCTGCTCGACGAGTTGCCGGAAGAGTTCGTTGCGTGTGTCGAGCAGGGCGCCCTCGCCGTGAGTGGGCTCGCCCAGGGCCAGCAGCCGAGGCCGGCCTGTGAACAGCCTCATGACGGCGGCAGCATCGACGGTGTGCACGGCGTCCTTGATGTCAGTAGCCATGCATTCAACGGTATCGTTGAACCTTCGGTGTAAACTTTCTCGCGATATTGGCGGGCTCATGGGGAGAAACCCTCAAACCGGTGACCGGCTCAGGCCCGTTGATCTGGCGCGCGGGCACGGACTGTCCACGCAGGCGGTCAGGAACTACGAGGCGGCCGGCATCCTCCCGGAGGCCGGCCGCACACCCCACGGCTACCGCACCTACACCTCGCTGCACGCCGCGGCCCTGCGCGCCTTTCTCGCCCTGGTGCCCGGCCACGGTCACCGGTCGGCGACGTCGGTCATGCGGGCCGTGAACCAGGGCGCGGTCGACGAGGCGTTCCGCGTCATCGACGAGAGTCACGTCCAGCTCCTCGACGACCGGCGAACCCTCCATGCCGTGGAGAGGGCCCTCGGCGACCTGGAACCGGTCCCGCCGCCCGGTCCCGCCGCGGTACCCCGGCCGGCCGGGACCGGAATGCCCGGGCCCGGTGGCACGTTCATCGGGCCGCTGGCAGGGGAGCTCGGCATCCGGCCGGCGACGCTGCGCACATGGGAACGCGCCGGGCTGGTGAGCCCGCGCCGCGACCCGCGTACCGGCTACCGCGTATACGACGAGCCCGATGTACGGGACGCCAGGCTGGCCCACCAGCTCAGGCGGGGCGGCTATCTGCTGGAGCAGATCGCACCGCTGATCACACAGGTGCGCGCGGCCGGCGGGCTGGAACCGCTGGAGGCTGCCCTGCGGGACTGGCACGCCCGGCTGTCCGCCCGCGGGCGGGCCATGCTGACCGGGGCCGCAGAGTTGGACACGTACCTCCGCGAGCGCGGATGAGCCGGATCTTTCCCGCCCGGCCACTGCGGGCCGGAAGTCCGGTTGCCCGCTCGGCTACCGCCCCGGCACATCCCGGCGTGTCGTACTTCAGCTACTGAACGGCAAGTGCCGCATCGATCTCCCGGACGAACGGTTCCAGGTCACCGGGGTTGCGTGAGGTGATGAGCTGCCAGCCGCCCGACCTGTCGGTGACCACCGGCTCGTCGGCCCAGTCACCGCCCGCGTTACGGATGTCGGTCCGCAGAGAGGCGTAGGAGGTGAGCCGCTTCCCGGTGACGGCACCGGCCTCCACCAGAACCCAGGGTCCGTGGCAGATGGCGGCGACGGGGCGGCCGGATCCGGTGAAGGACCGCACGATCCGGGTGGCAGCGCTCTGCAGCCGGAGCGTATCGGCGTTCAGCGTGCCGCCCGGGATGAGCAGGAGGTCGTAGCCTGCCGGATCGACGCCGTCCAGGGTGAGGTCGGGGTGGAGAGTCTTGCCGGGGTCCTTGTCGCCGACGAGCGTTTCGACGTCGTCCGAGGTCACTGCGGCGACATCGACCTGGACTCCTCGTGCGCGAAGGTGATCGGCCGGCACGACGAGCTCGTCCTGCTCGAGGCCGTAGTTGGTGACGATCGCCAGCACCTTGAGCTTGGTCATGCCGTGGTCGGACATCAGTGAGCGTCCTTCCTGCGTTGTGTGTCGTACGCGTTCTGTCCGCCGTGAGCGGCGGATCGAGGCAGCACGGAGGCGTTGAAGCCTCAGCGGCTGACGGCCCTGAGCAGCTGCTCCTTGTTCATGGTCGAGCGGCCCTCGATGTTCTTTTTCTTGGCCTCTTCGTACAGCTGGTCCCTGGTCCGGCCCTGTGCGCCCTTGTGCGAGCGCTCACCACCGCGCTGCGAGGCGGACTTCGGGTCCTGGGTCGATGTCCTGCTCGCCGTCCGGGACTCACCGGAACGGGCGCGTTCCTTGTTGACGGTGCGGGCGGCGATCTCCTTCGCCCGCCCCTCCGACGTGCCGCGCTTCTCGGCGCTCTCCTTCACGTGCTCGTACTGGCGCTCGCGCTTGCGGCTGGATCCTGCCGGCATGGCATGTCCTCCTCGTCGATCTCCCGGATGACCGGGCCGGGGGACCCGGTCATCCGGACGGCCACACGGATGCGGTCCGTCGTACACCCGGGTTACCACTGGCCCACCCCCGAAACATGACACCGCCCGTACGGCTGCGCCCACCGGGCCGCGCGCTCGGGTGACCCGGACCCGCAGCGGCCGACCGGACAGTCGTTCAACCGGCGTGCCGTGCGGGCGGCACGGCTTTCAGAACACCCAGGGCCTGTCTCTTCGATCGTGCGGCTCGTGCACCGATGATTCTTGTGATCCGCTGCGGTCTGTATCTCCAAGGCCGTGCCGGTGGTCGGTCACGCCGCACATCACCGGTAGGCGAGTAGCCGCGATTCGAGGAGTGCCGTGATCATCATTGCTGGGAAGTTGTGGGTGGACGCTGCTGACCGCGACGTATATCTGGCCGGATGCTCGAAGGCCGTTGAGCAGGCTCGTGCGGCCGCCGGCTGCCTGGATTTCGCTCTGTCGGCCGACCTGGCCGAGCCGGACCGGATCAACGTGTACGAGCGTTGGGAGACTGATGAGGCTCTCGCCCGCTTCCGTGGCTCGGGTCCGGAACCCGAGCAGGCAGCTCAGATCCGCGACGCGGAGGTGAGCAAGTACCGGATCTCCGGTGTTGAGGGCCCGTAGCCCATGTCTGTCCCTCACGATCCGAGCCGGACGAGGATCGCAGCAGCAGTGACCGTGCCGAGACAGAGGTATCCGCGCCTGCCAATCGGTCAGATCCCCGCCGCTGAGCACGATCAGATCAACGAGTCACTGATCGAAGGGACGCCGCCTAGCCGATGAGGGCCTCGGTGATCTGGCGGGTGGTCTGCGCGGCGACCCGGGGGCTGACCGCGGCGTAGGCGGTGAACGCGTTCAGACCGGTGGCCAGGGCCCAGCCGCGGCCCCGGGCCCAGGTGGCATCGTCGAGTTCGAGCGCGGTCCGGAAGCAGGCGCGGCTCCCGGCGGACATCAGGGTGTAGGCGATGGTCAGGTCGGGCGCCGGGTCCCCGATGCCGAGCCCGCCGAAGTCGATGACGGAACTGAGGCGGCCGTCGACCGTCAGCAGGTTGCCCGTGTGGAAGTCACCGTGGAACCAGACCGGAGGGCGATCCCATGCCGGGGCATGCAGCGCTTCGTCCCACAGCTGGGTCATGGCCGCTGTGTCGAACACGCCGCCCACCTCGGCGATGGCGGCGCGCGTCGCCCGGTCGCGGTCGGCCAACGGCGCCCCCGCGAGGCCTTCGTGGACTTCCTGGGCTCCCGGGGCCGCGATGTCCGCGGTCGTGAACTGCTGAAGAGCGGTCAGGAATCCCGCCAGAGCGACGGCGGTGCCGGGCGAGTCGGCCAGCGCCTCGACGGTGGCCACCTCTCCGTGCAGCCAACGGGTCACCGCCCACGGCCACGGATAGCCGAGACCGGGCCGCCCCACCGCCACTGGGACCGGGACGGTCAGCGGCAGGTGCGGGGCGAGCCGGGGCAGCCACTCGGACTCCTTACGTGCCTGCCCGATGGCACCGGAATGGCGGGGCAGCCGGACGGACAGCCCGGTCCCCAGCCGGTGGATCACATGGTCCGAGCCGGCCGGATCGACTGTCGTCAGCGGCAGTCCGGCCCACTGCGGAAACTGGCTGTCGACCAGGCGTCTGACCAGCACCGTATCGATGGTGGGCACTCTGTCGGTGACTTCGCTGTCCATCGGAGTGGCCGCCCTCGTCCCTCTCGGAAGCCTGCCGCGTCAACCGGGCCGACGCATTCGAAAGGTCAACCTACGCCGGTGTCATGGGGGTCACCGAACGCTTTTTGTCTCCGAGACTTCCGGGGCCCGGGGCCGGGAAGCAGGAGCCCGCGGACTCAGGAGATCACGGCTTCGTCCCCGCCCTCGCTGTGGCCGAGCCGGCCCGCCGTCTCCTTGGCGGGCAGCTGCGGATAGAAGCGCCGGGCCCAGCGCCTGAAGGGGCCGATCGGGCCGTCGCCTGAGGCCAGTCGGGGCGGCTGCCGGTACTGCTTGTGATGCCAGATCGGGAAGTCCGCCGCTGTGAACTCGCAACTGGACCGGAAGACGACGCGGTCCAGCAGCCGGGCCGCGGTACGGCTGACCGCCCGCGCGAGGGGGGCCGGCAGCCGGTCCGGCTCCGCGAACGAGATCCGGTTCAGCTGCCGGAACTGCATCCGGTTGGGAGCGATCGCCGTAGGCATCACCATCGTGCACATCCGCAGCCCGAACCGAGGTGTGTGCACGTCGGCGTGCAGGCAGCCGAGCCCGTATCCGTCCACCTCCACATCGACGGTGAAGCCGCCTACGAGCGGTGCCGTCTCATGGGCGCGCATGGATACGTGGAACGTGGCGTCGTCATACGTCACCGGCCCGCCGATCTCGGCCCTGGACCAGCCGTGCAGGGTGGCGAAGTGTCCGAGGTCCACCGAGTTCTCGATGACCTCCTGGACGTTTCCGGCCAGCTCCCAGGCGGCCGTACGGGCGGGCCGGTGGCCGATCTCGTGCCAGCGGGGGATCAGCCAGTCCGGCGCGCGACCGTCGTGGTGCCGCCAGACGAAGACGGCGCCGTTGACCTCGTGCACGGGCAGCTGCGTCAGCGGGGAACGCGGCGGCGGCGTGCCGTACCCCGTGCGCAGGCACGCACCGTCGGGCCCGAACGCGAAGAAGTGGAACGGGCACGTGAGGTCGTCGCCGTCGACCTTCGCCAGACCGAGATGGGCACCGAGGTGCGGACAGTACGGGTGGACGGCCCGGAGCGCTCCGGAGCCCAGCCGGTACAGCACGACGTCCTGACCGGCCAGCGGCCGGGTCAGTACGGTGCCCGGACGTAGCTCGTGCGAGAAGGCCAGCGCCGACCAGCCGCTCGGGTAGGGGAGGGAGGGCGCCCCTGCGGCGTCCGCCGGGGTCGGACCCTCACTGATGACACGCCCGTACTCGGTTGGCACTTCCACGACTTCCCCTTCCACGATGCGTCGCCGGAAGGCTGCCCAGACCACCGCGTGTTCCACTCGACACGCCGCACCTCACCCGAACGGGACGAAAAGCGCGACGCGTTGACGGCAGGGCCTCCGATCCGGGCCCACCCGGTGAGCGTCGCCGGCCGGGGCACCCACGCTCACGCGCGGGTGCCCGGCCGTGCGTCACCTTCGGTCAGGAGGCGGGCAGTTCACCTCGGACGGTCCGGGCCGCGGCGACCAGGTTCTCCAGGGACGCCCTGGTCTCGGGCCAGCCGCGGGTCTTCAGGCCGCAGTCGGGGTTGACCCACAGCCGTTCGGCGGGAATGGCAGTCAGCCCCTTGCGGAGCAGGGCGGCGGCCTCGTCCGCACCGGGCACGCGGGGGGAGTGGATGTCGTACACCCCGGGTCCGGCCCCGCGCGGGTAGCCGTGTGCGGCGAGTTCGCGGGCGACCTGCATGTGGGAGCGGGCTGCTTCCAGGCTGATGACGTCGGCGTCGAGGTCGTCGATGGCCTGGACGATGTCGCCGAACTCGGCATAGCACATATGGGTGTGGATCTGGGTGTCCGGACGTACGCCGCTGGTGGTGAGGCGGAAGGACTCGGTGGCCCAGTCCAGGTACGCGGCGCGGCCCGCCGCGCGCAGGGGCAGTGTCTCGCGCAGTGCGGGCTCGTCGACCTGGATGACCGAAGTGCCCGCGCTCTCCAGGTCGTTGACCTCGTCGCGCAGTGCGAGGGCGACCTGCCGTGCGGTGTCGCCGAGGGGCTGGTCGTCGCGGACGAAGGACCAGGCCAGCATGGTGACGGGTCCGGTGAGCATGCCCTTGACCGGACGGCCGGTGAGTGACTGGGCGTACGAGGTCCAGCGCACCGTCATTGGTTCGGGGCGGGAGATGTCGCCGGCCAGGACCGGCGGGCGGACGTAGCGGGTGCCGTAGGACTGGACCCAGCCGTGCTGGGTGGCGAGGTAGCCGGTGAGCTGTTCGGCGAAGTACTGGACCATGTCGTTGCGTTCGGGCTCGCCGTGCACCAGGACGTCGATGCCGGCCTTCTCCTGGAAGGAGATGACCTCGGCGATCTCGGCCTTGATCCGCTCCTCGTAACCGGCGGTGTCGGTCCGGCCCGCTCGCAGGTCGGCACGGGCCGTGCGCAGCTCATTGGTCTGCGGGAACGAACCGATGGTCGTCGTCGGCAGCAACGGCAGCCCGAGGTGGGCGCGTTGGGCCGCGGCCCGCTCGGCGTACGGCTGGGAGCGGCGGCCGTCGGCGTCGGTGACGGCCGCCGTCCTGGCCCGGACAACGGGGTCGCTGGTGAGGGGGGAGTTCTTGCGGGAGGCGAGGTCGGCGCGGTTGGCGGCGATCTCACCGGCGACGGCGTCGATGCCCCGTGCCAGCCCCTTCGCCAGCGTGACGACCTCGGCGGTCTTCTGTTCGGCGAAGGCGAGCCAGCGCAGGATCTGGGGGTCGATGTCCTTCTCGGCCGCCGTGTCGAGTGGCACGTGCAGCAGGGAGCAGGACGCGGCCACGTCGACCCGGTCGGCGAGGCCCAGCAGGGTGGCGAGGGTGGAGAGGGACTTCTCGTAGTCGTTGATCCAGATGTTGCGGCCGTTGACGACGCCTGCGACGAGCCGCTTGCCGGGCAGTCCGCCCACCGAGGCCAGAGCGGGAAGGTTGGCGGCCGCCGCGTCGGTGAAGTCGAGTGCCAGGCCCTCGACCGGGGCCTTCGCCAGGACGGGCAGGGCGTCGCCGAGCCGGTCGAAGTAGGAGGCGATGAGCAGCTTGGGCCGGTCGGTCAGGCTGCCGAGGCCGTCATAGGCGCGGGCGGCGGCGTCGAGTTCGGCCGGGGTGCGGTCCTGGACCAGAGCGGGCTCATCGAGCTGTACCCACTCGGCGCCCGCGGCACGCAGGTCGGCGAGCACCTCCGCGTACACCGGCAGCAGCCGGTCCAGCAGGGCGAGCGGCTCGAAGCCGGCCGGTACCCCCGGGGCGGGCTTGGCCAGCAGGAGGTAGGTGACGGGGCCGACGAGCACCGGCCGGGCGGTGTGCCCGAGCGTGAGGGCTTCCCCGAGCTCGGTGACCTGCTTGGTGGAGTCGGCGGTGAAGACGGTGTCCGGGCCGAGTTCGGGGACGAGGTAGTGGTAGTTGGTGTCGAACCACTTGGTCATTTCCAGCGGAGCCACGTCCTGGGTCCCGCGCGCCATCGCGAAGTAGCCGTCGAGGGCGTCGGTTCCGACGGCCTCGCGGTGCCGCTGGGGGACTGCGCCGACTATGACGCTGGTGTCCAGGACGTGGTCGTAGTACGAGAAGTCGCCGGTGGGCACCTCGTGGACGCCGGCGTCCACCAGCCGCCTCCAGTTGGACCGGCGCAGGCCGGCCGCTGTTTCCCGGAGGGTGTCGGCGGTGACCCGGCCCTTCCAGTAGCCCTCGATGGCCTTTTTCAGTTCCCGGTCGGGGCCCTGGCGGGGGTAGCCGTACACGGTGGCTCGTGCTGCCGCGGCTGCGGGCTTCGCTGTCACGGAAATCTCCTTCGCGAGATGACTCCTGAACATCCCGGGACGGGACGCGGACACGAAGGGGTGACGGACCGGACGGGTGCCTGGCGCGCCTTCGGCGCGGTGCTCCGTCCGGTATGCACGCCGACCCGCCCACGAGGTCACCGGGATATCCGCATGCGAGTGGGTCGCGTGCGGGCAACGGGCAGGTCTTCGGACTCGCGGGCACTTCTGCCGGGGGCAGACTCCTACTGGCCGTCGCTTCCCGGATCCGGCCGGATCCAGTGCGTATGACGGCGGTCGTTCCCACTCACCGCTGCGGGGCAGTCCCGGAATTCCACCGGGTTCCCTCTTACGACGCGCCTGCCTGGCGGACAGGGCGAACCAGCTGCACGGGCCAGACTAAAGGGTCGTCCACGTCCCGGGCGCCGTCGTTCACATTCCGGAACGTGAATTGCGCAACGTCCGGGCCGTCTCCCGGCGGTCCTGGCGGGAGGTTCAGGCGAGCCAGTCGGCGTAGCGGGTGGGGGCGAGGCGGGCGTCCTTGTCCGTGAGCACGTCACCCTTGACTGCGGCGAACATGCCGGCCGTGGGATCGGTGACGACGGTGCGGCGGTCGGACTTGTGGGACAGGGTGAGCCGCCCGAGCTCGTCCAGGGTGAAGACCTCGGGGCCGGCGATGTTCCGGATGCCCTGCAGCGGTGTGCCCGCGGCGACTTCGGAGACTGCCTCGGCCACGTCCCCGGCAGCGATCGGCTGGATCGGCGTCGGCGGCAGCCGGACGGTGTCGCCCTCGGTGGTCCAGGACAGCACCGCGTCGATGAACTCCATGAACTGCGTTGCGCGGACGATCGAGTACGGGATCGTTCCGGCGGCGAGGATCTCCTCCTGGAGTGCCTTGGCCCGGTAGTAGTCCAGCTCCGGGACCCGGTCCACGCCGACGATCGAGAGAATGACGAAGTGGTCCACGCCGCCCTTGCCGCCCGCGGCCAGAAGGTTGTCCATCGAGGTCCGGAAGAATGCCGGGGAGGCTTCGTCGAAGGTGGGGGAGTTCGTCAGGTTGACGATGACATCGGCCCCCGCCACCGCCTCGTCGAGCCCCTTGCCGCTGATGACGTCGACTCCGGTGGACTGCGAGTGCGGCATCGCCTCGTGACCCTCGGCGTTCAGATTCCTGACGACCTGGGACCCGATCAACCCGGTACCGCCGATGACAGCGAATTTCATGGCACGCCCTTCCGTAGAGACCCCCTATGGAGGATATGTCCGAAATGGCAATGAGGGGCCCGGTCGCGCGCCCGTCACGCCCACGGGCTGCGGCCGGTTGATCTCCGCTCCCACGGTCACCGCTTGAATGCTGAACCGGTCGTGGCCGAGCCACGTTCTCTCGAGGAGCGTGATCCGCGCTCCTGTGGGACGAATGTATTGCCCCGCCCGCAGCAGGCCGCGCGCCGACGGAGCCGGCAGGTGGCCGAAGACCTGCGGCGGAGCACCGTAACCGCTGACCAGTGACCAACAGGTTCCGGCAGGACCGTGCATCATCGCCGGCCACCCGGGTACGCGCACCGGGCACCGCACCTGCCGGAGGAAGCGAGAACGCAGTGAACGACCTTCACCCGAAAGACGCCGGAGACAGCGGGGAGCCGATTCCCAGGGACCCGCCCGATCAGCAGGCCGCTGAGGACGAGGACCCCTGGGACGTGGTGGGCGGCCGGATGCACGCGCCCGCCGACGAGGGCCCCGACCCGGATCTTCCCGACACGGACGAGGCCGGGACCGGCCGGCGGGGCGGCCCGAAACCGGGCCGGCACCACCCTGAGCACCCCGTGCCCGACGAGCCGTCCGGCTGACCGCGCGCGAGACGGAAGCCCGAGCGGCCCGCACCGGACACGGCCCGCCGGGATGCGGGCGTCACACCGAGCCGGCCCCTATGACGCGGCGAAGGCTGCGAAGGAGAACCGATGTCTACGTCCGCTGCGGATCAGGTGGTGCCTGTCCCGGGCCTCCCGTGCTGGGTCAACCTGATGGTCGGCGATCTGTCCGCCGCCCGGACCTTCTACACGGCGGTACTCGGCTGGGACTTCCGGGCCAGTTCCCTGGGCGGTCAGTTCCTCGTCGCGTCGGCCGGCGGCGAACCCGTGGCGGGTATCGGCGCCCAGCGCCCGGGGCTCGCCCCGCCCTCGGTGTGGACGCCGTACTTCGCGGTGCGGGACGCCGATGTGACAGCGGCGCGGATCCGGGACCGGGGCGCCACCATGGCGGTCGGGCCGATGGCACTGGGGGAGGGACGAGCCGGACTGGCTGCGGACCGGGACGGGGCCACGTTCGGGTTCTGGGAGGGCCCCGCACTGGCCTGGCTGCCGGGGGAGGGCAGCGCACCCGCCCGAATCGACCTCCAGACCCGTGACGTGTTCGACGCCGCGGTCTTCTACGGGGAGGTCTTCGGCTGGGACGCGGGCGCGGACTTCGACATCGTTCACCGGCACGATCACGTGGTCGTCGAACGGAGTGGGCGAGCCGTTCTCTCGCTGCGCGGCGGCGGTGTGCAGACGTCCGCACAAGCACACCTGCGACCGCGCTGGCTCGTGAACTTCACCGTCGACGACGTGGAGCGTGCCGTTGTCGCCGCGGTCGAGGCAGGCGGCAGCAAGCCCGAGCCGTCGGCCGCCTCCTGGGCGCCGAAGGGTTTCTCGCGAACTCTGCAGGACCCGGACGGCGGGCTGTTCACGCTCTCCCACCGGTAGACATCCACCCCCGGCCCGCAGACGTCCGGCCGGCCGCCCACCTCACTCGAACGGACGAGCGGGTGGGGGCGGGGCGCATGAGGTCAGACGGGCCGGCACCGGGTGCGCAGCAGGCAGAATTCGTTGCCTTCGGGATCGGCCAGGACGTGCCAGCTCTCGTTGCCGCTCTGGCCGACATCGGCCGGCACGGCACCGAGAGCGAGCAGGCGCTCCAACTCGGCGTCCTGGTCGCGGTCGGTGGCGTTGACGTCGATGTGCAGCCGGAGCTTCCCGGGCCTCGGGTCGCTGCTCGGGCTCAGGACGAGAGTGGGCTGCGGACCGCCGAAGCCGGTGTCGGGCGGCCCGATCTCGATGCTTCCGTCGCCCTCCCGGCCGAGCTCGACGTAACCGAGGACCTTGCTCCAGAACACCGCGAGACGTTCGGCGTCGGCGGCGTCGATGACCAGTTCCGTGATGCGGCATGCCATGCCCGTCAGTGTACGGAGACCGCCTCGGGCCGTCCCGCCGACCGGGCCCGCGCAAAGGAAAGCGCGCGTCCGCACGGGTAAAATTACGGGTGTTCGACTGACGCCCTCAATTCGGACGAGGCCGGAGGATCGCCATGCCCCGGAAAGGGGAAGCGAAGCGGTTGCTGGAGGAGCACGGGCAGACCTACGCGGAGGAAGCCGGCATCCGATTGCGGAACACCCCCGCACCGCTGTATCAGCTGCTCACTCTCTGCGTGCTGTTCTCGGTACCCATCAAGGCGGATATCGCGGTTGCCGCGGCCCGGGAGCTGTTCGGGGCCGGGAAGCGCACCCCGCGGGCCATGGTGGCCGCCTCCTGGCAGGACCGGGTGGATGCTCTGGGCCGTGCCCACTACCGCCGCTACGACGAGAGCACGGCCACCGCACTGGGGGACGGGGCGCAGCTCGCTCTCGACCGGTATCGCGGAGACCTGCGGCGGCTGCGCGACGAGTCCGGAGGCGACCCGGAGCGGATCCGGGCACTGCTCCAGGAATTCCCCCGGATCGGGCCCGTGGGGGCGGACATCTTCAGCCGGGAGGCACAAGCGGTGTGGCCGGAGCTGAGCCCGGCTTTCGACACCCTGGCCCGTGGTGCCGCGGCCGGGCTCGGGCTTCCCGGGACGGCCGAGGGGCTGGCCCGGCTCGTTTCCGAGGACGATCTGCCGAGGCTGGCGGCCGCGCTGGTCCGGGCCCAGCTTGCCAAAAAGTGAGGCGCCGGACCGGGCTCGCTGCCGCTGCTCGACATCCGTGACTTCGGCGGTGTCCCCCACGCAGCCGCTCGTTCGTCGTGAAGGTGAAGGCCCCGCACGACGAGATCTTCATCTTCCGCTTCGTGGGTGACCGTGTCGTCGAGACCTGGGGGGCGTCGACGTCCTCGCGCAGATGCGACAGCTGGGCGTGGTCCCCAAGGCACTTCATGACCACGGCGACGGGCGGCCCGGTGTCCGCCGGGCCGCTCAGACCTCGCCGAGGTCCGAGCTGATCCAGCGCTGCGGCCGCATGTGGATGACGACCTGCTCGCCGTGCTCCTTCCAGGCGAAGTCGACATAGCCGTCGACCTTTTCGGCGGGGAGGTAGCGCGACGACATCTCGACCAGCTGCTCGCGGGTGGCCGGGACGGTCGAGACGACGGGGCCTTCGACCGACACGTAGCGGACGGTCGGGGAGACACGGTCGACCATCAGGCAGAACCGGCCGGCCTCGGCGATCGCCTTCCCCTTCCGGGAGTTGCGACCGGTCATGATCCAGATGTCGCCGCCCGGCCGGTATTGGTACCAGATGGGCACGGTCAGGGGCGACCGGTCCTGCTCCGTCGTGTTCACGGCCAGGGCGGCGATGTGCGGCTCCGCCAGGAACTGCTCGCGCTCTTCACGGGTCAAAGCCACGGGTGACTCCTTCGTGGTGGGTGTCCTGAGCTCCAGGTGCTGCATTATGCAACGTTCGTATCGTGTCGTCGCGGATCAGGCAGGGGGAGTCGTCGGCGAGCATCGGCGTGCGGTGTCCGGGCGCCTGGGCATCAGGACGATCAGCCGCCCGGGTGCGGTCGGCGTGTTCCATGCCTGCTCGACCTGGCTGAGCGGCATGACCAGCGGATCCACGGCCAGCGTCCCGGCGACGATCTGCTCGGCGAGGGAAGGAAGTTCGGCGACGATGCCCGCGGTGGTCACGGAGCCCTGGCCGCTGCCCAGGATGTTCAGGTTCGCCGCGCGCAGCAGGTACGAGGGCAGCGAGATGTCCGGGCCGGCCATGGACCCGATCTGGATCCAGGCCAGCGCCTTCGCGCGGTCGGTGCGGGCCGTCAGAAGTGCGGGCATGGCCTGCTGGGTGACGTGGCCCCACAGGTAGTCGACGACGACGAGCTGAGGCCGTGCCGTGCAGCACTGAACGCAGCGGAGGTAACCTCGGCCCATGGACGACCAACACCTGGCCAACCTCGCGCACCTGCGCCGTGCGCGTGATCTGGTCGACCGGGAGTACGCGCGTCCGCTCGACGTGCCGGAGATGGCCCGCCGCGCACTGATGTCGCCCGGCCACTTCTCCCGGGCCTTTCGCGCGGCCTACGGCGAGACGCCGTACAGCTATCTCATGACCCGGCGGGTCGAGCGGGCCATGGCCCTGTTGCGTACGGGGATGAGCGTGACCGATGCCTGCATGACGGTCGGCTGTACGTCCCTCGGCTCGTTCAGCTCACGGTTCACCGAGCTCGTGGGGATGACCCCCAGCGCGTACCGGGCCGGCGACCACAGTGATGTACGGGCGATGCCCGCATGCCTGGCCAAGGCGCACACCCGCCCGGTCAAGGCCCGGTCGGCCCCGGCCGCGGATGCGGCCCGGGGGCTGTGACGGAAGGGCCGGTGCCGTATGGAGAGCCCTGACGCCTTCCTGGAGACGCTCCAGCAGAGCGGTCTGCCGCCCCTGCGCGGCGGCCGGCCCACGGACGAAGGTTTCCGTGCGAGCGTGGTGAGCCGTGATCTGGGGCCCCTGCGGCTGACCGAGCTGGTGACCCCGCAGGGGGAGTGTTTCCGCGATGCGCGCTCCGCGCGCGCCACCGACAGTGACCTGTGGCAGGTCGAGGTGGTGACGCGAGGACACGTGCGCGCCGAGCAGGGCAACAGCACCGCCGTGCTGGGCCCCACGGATCTGGTCCTGATCGACCCGGTGCGGCCGGTCCGGTTCGCCAGTTCCGCGACCACACATGTCACCCTGCTGATTCCGCGGGATTCGCTGCGACTCGGAGAGGATGACGCCGCCCGGCTGGCCGGTGAGCGCATTCGCGGCGACCGCGGTCCCGGCGCTCTGGTGTCCTCGCTCGTACGCGACATGGCGCGGTCGCTGGACGGATTCCGCGCTCACGAGGCGGACCGGTCGGCGGCCGCGGTGATCGAGCTGGTCTCGGTGATGCTGTCGGCCCGCCTGGGTGACGAACGTCCGGTCGCCGACGAGATCCTTCGCACGCGGATCATCGGCTTCATCGAGGCGAGGCTGTCCGACCGGGACCTCACCCCGGCCAAGGTGGCCGCGGCACACCATGTGTCGGTTCGCCGCCTGCACAAGCTCTTCCAGGACCAGCCGTTGACGGTGGCGGCCCTGATCCGCCGTCGGCGCCTGGAGCGGTGCCGCGCGGATCTGGCCCGGAAGGGTTCCACGGTCGCGGCTGTGGCCGCCGGCTGGGGATTCGCTGATCCGGCTCACTTCAACCGGCTGTTCAAGGCCACCTACGGGCACAGCCCGGGGGCGCGCGTATCCAACGACTGTGCACGGACGGTCAATGAGTCCGCCGCCCGGCCCGGCGAGGATGGTGGCTGAAGGAACAGAACGCGGAAAGGCCATGACATGGAATCTTCGGTTGAAGCTCTGAGTGCGGTCCCTGCCAGGATGATCGAGGGATGGAACCGCGGCGACGCCGCCGCGTTCGTCACCGATTTCGCGGACGACGCGGAGCTGGTGGACTTCGACGGAACCCTCCACAAGGGACGCGACACGGTGATCGCCTTTCAGCAGCCGCTCTTCGACACGGTGCTGAAGGGCTCCCGGCTCGTGCGGGGCGAGGTGTCGTTCGCCCGGATCGTCGGACCTGGGGTTGGCGTGGTGCACCACCGTTTCGGCATGGTGATGGCCGGTGAGGAGGAGCCGCTGCCGAGCCGCCACTTCCTGCAGTTGTTCGTGGTGATCCGGCAGAACGACCGCTGGGAGGTCGCGACGCTGCAGAACTCGCGTCTGGTTTCGCTGGACGCCGCGATGGCCCTGGACGGACAGGCCGCCACGTAAGGGGCCGCAGCGGTGCGGGGTCGTTGTCCGCAGGACGTGGAGCGGTAGCGTCCCGGACGCGTGCGGTTCATCCGGGACGATCATGCTGCGAGCGCCCGACAGACGCGTCTCGACCCGAACCGGTGAAGCCATGCAGAAACGAACCGTCGCCATCGCCCTGACACTCTCCGTCTCCGCGGTGCTGTCGGCAGCGCTGCCGGCGCAGGCGAACTCCGTGGGCTACTACGCAACCAAGACGCCGTACGCGCCGCAACAGGACATGCGGACGTACCAGAAGGCCCTCAAGGGCTTCGTCCCGGTGTTCACCGAGAACGTCTCCCGCCACGGTTCCCGCGCGGCGTCCGACAGCGAGGACGGTGACCTGATCCTGGCCCTGTGGGAGAAGGCACGGAGCGAGGGGCAGCTCACCCGCACCGGTGAGGGATTCGGCAGCGAGGCCAAGTCGCTGCTCGCCGCCATGGACAACATCGGGTACGGGCAGCTCAGCGGCCGGGGCGAGCGGGAGATCGCGGACACTGCCGCGCGCCTGGAGAAGCGGCTTCCCACGCTCTTCAAGGACATCGCCGCGAACTCCGAACAGATCAATGTCGTCAACTCCGGCAAGGACCGCGCCGTCGACAGCGGAAACCTGTTCGCGGCGGCGCTCGCCGACAACGACCCCGCCCTGAAGCCGCTCATCACGCCGGCCAGGACCGATGCCGCCCTGCTCTACTTCCACAAGTCGGCCGGCGGCGAGGAGTACCGGGACTACGTCGACAATGACAAGCGGCTCGCCGCCACGCTCGACGGGATCACCGGCCGGCGCGCCACCCGCACCGCCGCCCGCAACGTCCTGAGGAAGATCTTCAAGCCGGCCTTCGCCGAGCGGATCATGGCCGGCGACTTCTCCTCGATCGGCACCGGAACGGAGGCCGCGCAGGCGGTCCACACCCTCTACGGCATCGCTCCGACCATGGCCGACGAGGGCAGTTGGACCATGGGGCGCTACATCGCACCGCGTGACGCCCGGTGGTTCGCCTACCTCAGCGATGCCGAGGACTTCTACGAGAAGGGGCCGGGCTTCTCCGACAGCGATATCACGTACCGGATGGCGAACGTCCTGCTCGACGACTTCTTCGCGAAGATCGACGCCAAGCGGGCGGGAACCGGAAACGCCGGCGCCGAGCTGCGCTTCACGCACGCCGAGGAGATCATCCCGCTGGCAGCGCTCATGGGCCTGCCCGGCAGCACGAAGCCGGCGTCACCCGCCAGGCCGTACACATACGCCGACAACCCCTGGCGCGGAGCCTCGGTGGCGCCCATGGCCGCGAACATCCAGTGGGACCTGTACCGGAAGGGCAACAAGTACCTGGTGCGGATGCTCTACAACGAGAAGCAGACCGCGTTCAAGGAGGGCTGCAAGCCGGTGGTGAAGGGCAGTTACTTCTACGACGCCGACGAGCTGAAGCGCTGCTTCGACCGCGCCACGTCCTGACCCTCCACGCTGCCCCGACCGCGCACGTCCTGACCCTCCACGCTGCTCCGATCGCGCACGTCCTGACCTCCCGCGTACGGAGGCAGGCGCGCGGCGGCGGCCGTGTGCCGACGGCTACTCCCGGGGCGAGGCGTTGTCGGGGGCGGCCCGGCGGGCCGCCCCGGTGAGCAGGGTGATCAGCCTTCGCATCTGCTCCCGGGGGTCCGGGGCGCCGGGCCATCCCGTCATCAGGAGATGATGGGCGGTCCCGACCACGGCGAGCGCGACCGCGGCCGTGTCGGCGCCGGCCGCGAGCCGTCCGAGGCGCTGCTCGGCTTCCAGGTACCGGGCGATGGAGTCCTGTACCGCCGAGAAGCCCGGCGCCCCCGCCTCCAGCGCCTCGCGTACCCGAAGGGAGGCGGCGGGCCTCGTCAGGGCCAGGCCCGCGACCGTCGGACTGCTGGAGTCCAGCAGTGCGAGCGCGACCTGGGTGAGATTCCCGGCCACCGTGTCCTCGCCCGCGCGTCCCCGCAGCGCCTCGGCCTCCCGTGCGGTGTGCGCGAACCTGTCCAGCACCAGATCGGCGACGAACTCGTCCAGCCCGGCGAAATGTGCGTGCAGCACCCCCTTGGCGCAGCCCGCCTCACCGGTGATCGCCCTGCTGGTCAGGGCGCCCGGCCCCTCACGGGCCAGTACGCGCTCCGCGGCGGCGAAAAGCCGCTCCCGAACCTCCGGCATCGCCACGCCACGCGGTGACATGCGGCTCCTTCCGATGTGGTGTCACGGCCCGTCGCACCCATGCCCTTGCGAGTATGGGCGCCCGCCCATACCTTGATGGGCGTGCGCCCATCATAGCTCCGGCGTTCGGAGCCCAGCAGGAGGTACGCGATGCGGACCATTGTCAACACCGAGCAGGCGCAGGCATGGAACGGCTACGAAGGTGCGCACTGGGCGCGCAATCAGGACCGCTGGGACGCGGTGAACGGAGGCTTCGACCAGCCTCTGCTCGACGCCGCCGCGATAGGTGAGCGCGACCGGGTCCTCGACGTCGGCTGCGGGGCCGGGCAGACGGCGCGGCTGGCCGCGCGAAGAGCGGCCGGCGGACGGGTGCTGGGGGTCGACCTCTCGGCGCCCATGCTGGAGCGCGCCCGGGAGACCGCGGCGAAGGAGGGTGTCGGCAACGTGATGTTCGAACGCGCCGATGCCCAGGTCCACCCCTTCGAACCGGGCGGCTTCGATGTGGCGACGAGCCGTTTCGGGGTGATGTTCTTCGGTGACCCCGTCGCGGCCTTCGCCAATATCGGCCGGGCGCTGCGTCCCGGGGGCCGGCTGGCGTTCATCTGTGCCGCGGACGCGGGGGACAACGAATGGATCCAGGCCATCGCCGCGCTGCGCAAGAACCTGCCCCTCGGAGGCTTCGGGGAAGCCGGCGGGCCGGGCATGTTCTCCCTGGCGGATCCGGGCCGCATCCGTGCGGTGCTGTCCTCGGCAGGGTTCACGGACGTCAGCCCGTTGCGGGTGGAGGCGTACGGGGGCTGGGGCCGCGATGCCGAGGACGCGGCGGCCTTCCTGCTGGACACCGGCCCCGGACGGCATCTGACCGGCCAAGTGGACCAGGGGAGTGCGGACCGCGCCCGCGAGGCGCTCGTGAACCATCTGCGCGACCACGAGGAGCGGGGCTCCGTCCGGCTGCGCAGCACGGCTTGGCTGGTCACCGCGAGCCGCCCGGTCTGACCGCGTCCGGCCCCCGGGTCGAAAGCGGCGCTCACCCCCGGCGGTCCGGTGCCCGCACGGCGTCCGGTGTCCGAGGCGTGCCTTGCTTGCGGGCGGGAGGCGGGGGCGGCAGGGTTCGGGGGTGTGGCCACTCTGCTGATCGTGCATCACACGCCCTCGCCCAACTGCCAGGCGCTGTTCGAAGCCGTCGTCTCCGGTGCGACGACGGACGGGATCGAGGGCGTCCGGGTCGTGCGCCGCGCGGCGCTTGCCGCGACGGCGTCCGACGTGCTCGCCGCCGACGGCGTTCTGCTCGGCACCCCGGCCAATCTCGGCTACATGTCCGGCGCCCTCAAGCACTTCTTCGACCAGGTCTACTACCCCTGCCTGGACACGACGCGCGGCCGGCCCTTCGGGTACTACGTGCACGGGGGTAACGACGTCACCGGGGCGGTGCGGGGCATCGAGTCGATCACGACAGGTCTTGGATGGCGACGCGCAGCGGAGGCCGTGACGGTGACGGGTGAGCCCGGCAAGGCCGACACCGAGGCGTGCTGGGAGCTGGGGGCGACGCTCGCGGGCGGTCTGATGGACTGATCGTGCTGCGCTGCACCGCTTACGGGCGGAAGGTCTTCGCGGCCGGCGGCAATGTCGAGGGCGCGCGGCGGGCCGGCATCAGCGTGCCGTTCATCCGGATGTCCGTCTTCTCGACCGCCGGCACCATGGCGGGGGTCGGCGGCCTCTTCCTGGCCGGGCAGATCCAGTCCGCGAGCCAGACCTCGGGCGGCGGCAACCTGTTGATGAACGTCATCGCCGCGGCCGTCATCGGTGGCACGAGCCTGTTCGGCGGGCGCGGTTCCGTCTGGTCGGCCCTGCTCGGCGCCCTGGTGATCGGGTCCATCCAGTCAGGGGTGAACATCATGGGCGTGAGCAATGCGGTCCAGTTCATGATCACGGGGTCGGTCCTGCTGGCGGCCGTGGTCGTCGACTCCCTCTCCCGCAGGAGCCAGAAGGCCGCGGGGCGTGTCTGACGGGGTCATCGCGCCCGCGCGGATCCGGCCTGTTCGCGTCGGGCCTGGGCCGTCACGGTCAGCCGGGCTTCCCGGGTCCGGTCCGAGGACGGGCCGGTCCCGATCGCGAACTCCCCCGGCTCCACCGCCCGTTCCAGAGTGCGGGTGACGGAGGCCAGGGTCTGCTCCGTCAGGCGGAACGAGACCGCTGCCCGCTCCCCGGGAGCGAGCTCGATCCGGGTGAAGCCACGAAGCTCCCGTACCCGCGGCCATGACGTTCCGCCGAGCACCCGGCGTACGTAGAGCTGCACGGTTTCCCACACCGGCCGGTCGCCCGTGTTGCGCACCTCCACCGTGCACAGGAGCGGCTCCGCCGCCCCGGCGGGCGCGTCAGCGGCGAACTCCGCCCCTGCCGCGGACTTCCGGGACAGCCGGGGTGCGCCGTACTCGACCGACGTGTAGCTCAGTCCGTGGCCGAACGCGTGGCGCGCGGTGGCGGGCTGGTCGACATAGCCGCGGTAGCCGTGGTCCTTGCCGTTGTAGAAGACCGGCAGCTGGGCCGCCGACCGGGGGACCGACACGGGCAGCCGGCCCATGGGCTGCGCCGCGCCGAACAGCACGTCCGCCACCGCGCGCCCGCCCCACGGGCCCGGGTACCAGGCGCTCAGCACAGCCCCGGCCCGGTCGGCGAGATCCGGCAGCGCGTGCGGACGCCCCTGGACCAGCACCACGACGACGGGCGTGCCCGTCGCGGAGACCGCGTCGAGCAGAGCCGACTGACCCCCGGGAAGGCCGAGTTCGGCCAGGTCGACACCCTCCCCGCACGTCATCTCCACGGGGTTGCCCGAGGTGACGGCCGCGGCTCCGTTGGCGTCGAAGCGCGTCCCCGACTCCCGTGCGCTCGAACCGCCCAGCACCACCACCGCGACATCGGCGGCGGAGGCGGCAACGACCGCGCCGGGCACGTCCGACAGCTCACCGCCGACCAGATCGCAGCCCCGGGCGTGGATGACCTCCGTGCCGGCCGGAGCCGCTGCCGTCAGGCCGTCGAGGACGCTGACGCCCGTGCCGGGCCGCTGGGGCGCGGTGTAGTCACCGATCTGCTGCGGCACGGAGTCGGCGTTCGGGCCGATGACCGCGATCCGCCGGACACCGCCGCCGAGCGGAAGTGTGACACCGTCGTGCGTCAGGAGCGTGACGGACTCCCGGGCGATGCGCTCGCTCAGCAGCTCCGGACCCGGAGCCGGCGCGCGCTCCCCGGTGCAGGGCTGCTCGAAGAGACCGAGCCGGAACTTCAGAGCAAGGACCCGTCCGACGGCGGCGTCGAGCGTGCCCTCGTCGACCAGCCCGCGCCGCACGGCCTCCTCCAGGCGGGGGAAACAGCTGTCCCACAGGCTGAGGTCGGTTCCCGCATCCAGCGCCAGCGCACCGGCCGCGACCGGGTCCCCGGCGAGCCGCACCAGGCGGTCGAGGGCCAGCCCGTCGGCCATCACCAGACCGGTGAACCCCCACCGTTCACGCAGGATTCCGGTCAGCAGCTCCCGGTTCGCGGCGCACGGGAGGCCGTCGAACTCGTTGTACGCCGCCATGAGCCCTGCCGCCCCGGCCCGGACCCCTGCCAGCGCGGCCTCCAGATGGATCTCGTACAGCTCGCGGGCGCCGAGCTCGGTGGCCGCACTGTTGCGGCCACCCACCGTCGCCCCCTGCCCGGCGAAGTGCTTGAGCACGACAGCCGCCCGGTCCGGCCCGAACTCCTCGCCCGGCGGCCCCTGCACGCCACGCACCAGGGCTTCGGTGAACCGCGCTGCCAGGTACGGATCCTCGCCGAAACACTCCTCCGCGCGGCCCCAGCGCGGATCACGCACCAGATCGAGTGCGGACACCAGCGCCACATGGCCGCCGCGCGACCGCAGCTGCGCCGCGGCGAGGGCGGCGGCCTCCTCGTAGAGCTCCGGGTTCCAGGTGGCGCCGACCGCCAGATTGACCGGCAGCAGGGTGCCGTCCAGCGCCTGGAGGCCGTGCGGCATCTCCTCGACCAGCAGGACCGGAATGCCGAGCCGGGTGTTCTCCACGACATACCGCTGGACGGCGTCCGAGACCCGGGCGCCGTCCGCCGCACCGATGCCGGTGGCAGCGGTCACCCCCGACCAGGGGTCGGCGCGCTGCAACCCGTAGAGCGCGCCCATCCCGTCGTACGCGGCCACCTCGGTTCGGAACGCGTCGGTCAGCCGGTGGCCGGACGAGGTGCGCTCGTACGCGTCCCACCCGTACATCCGCTGGTTGACCTGCCCCACCTTCTCGGTGAGCGTCATCCGCGCCAGCAGGTCACGCACCCGCTCGGCGACGGATGCCGCGGGATCGCGGAAGAGCGGCTCGGACATCGGGTGGCTCACTTTCACGGTGCGGGGCGGGTGGACACAACGTGTCCGGTGAGGACGCCGTTCGGGCCCGGGGGGTGGTGCGGGCCGCCCCGGCGCCCAGGGACACCGCCGTTAGAGGACCCCCCCCCCCAACGGGGCGCACACCCCCTGCCCAAACGGAACCCCCCCCGGCAGCACCCCCAG
>NZ_JBHVWF010000102.1:0-31100 GCF_042882365.1 Streptomyces sp. NPDC058221
CACTTCATCTGTCACTCTCTTTCTTTTTGTCGTCGGGTGTAGTCCAATGCGCCCTTGTGGCTGAGTTCCCCCCCCCACCACTCCCCCCCCCCAACCCCCAACCGGCGTATCCGCTTACGGTCGTCCCGCTGCGAGTCGCCGATCCAACGGTGGCCGCCCACAAGGGAGATCGGGGGTGTGCTCGTGCGGATCGGACTCCTCACCGACGGTGGTTATCCGTATGCGACCGGTGAGTCCAGACTCTGGTGCGACCGTCTGGTGCGCGGACTCGCGCAGCACGAGTTCGATCTCTTCGCGCTCAGCCGCACCGCCGAACAGGAGGCGCGCGGCTGGGTCCAGCTCCCGCTCCAGGTGAGCCGGGTGCGGACGGCGCCGCTGTGGACCGCCGACGAGGACACGCTGGGCCTGCACGCCCCCCGGGGGCTGCTCTCGCGGCTGCTGACCGGTGGGGGCGCACGGACCTACGGACGGCGCGAACGGCGGCGCTTCACCACCCACTTCACGGCGCTCGCCACCTCGGTCTGTGCCGCGGGTGTGACCGGTGGCGAACGGGGTGACGGCGCCGAGGCCGCCGGTCAGGGAGAATTCGGCGCCGGCCGGAGCGAGCACGGTGACGAGGACCGTGCCGCCGGTTTCGCGGACGCGCGGTTCACCGACGGCCTCTACGGACTCGCCGAACTGGCCTGCGAACACGGTGGACTTCCCGCGGCGCTCCGCTCCGAGACCGCGGTCCGGATCCTGGAGGCGGCCTGCCGTGCGCCCGGCACCGGCCGCACCGTACAGAGCGCCACCGTCCCCGATCTCCTCGCCTTCGCGGCGGAGCTCGACCGGGTGCTGCGCCCGCTCTCCCTCGACTGGTACGACGAGGAGAGCCTCGGCGCCGTGGACCTCTGCCACGCCACCTCCGGAGGTGCGGCCGCCCTGCCGGGCCTGCTGGCCAAACGCTTCTTCGGGGTGCCGCTGCTGGTCACCGAGCACTCCGTGCAGCTGCGCTCGCACTACCTCGCGGCGACCGGTACTCCGCTGAGTGCGCCGGTGCGCGCCCTGCTCGCCAACTTCCACGGCAGCCTCGCCGGCGAGGTCTACCGCCAGGCCGCGCTCATCACCCCCGGCAACACCCACGCCCGCCGCTGGCAGGAGCGCTGCGGTGCGGAGCCCGCCAAGGTGCGCACGGTCTACCCCGGCATGGAGTCCGGCCGGTTCGCGGCGCTCGGCGAGAACGAGGGCGACGGCGGCCCGGACACTCTGGTGTGGGTCGGCCGGATCGAGCCCGCCAAGGACCTGGTCGCGCTGCTGCACGCCTTCGCGGAGGTGCGCAGGGCCGAACCGGACGCCCGGCTGCGGATCATCGGCGCGCCGGCCCAGGGGCCGGAGGGCGCCACCTATCTCGCGCACTGCCGCGCCCTCGCCGCCCAGCTCTTCCCGGACGAGGCCGCCGACGCGCACGCCATCGGCGACAATCCGGTCTCCTTCGAGGACATCGGCGGGGCGGAGGTCCCCGACCTCGCCCAGGCGTACGCCGCGGGCGGGGTGGTGGTCCTCTCCAGCGTGGTGGAGGGCTTCCCGATCAGCCTGGTCGAGGCGATGTTCTGCGGCCGGGCCACGGTGTCCACGGATGTCGGCGCGGTCGTCGAAGTCATCGGCGGTACAGGGCTCGTGGTGCCGCCGCGCAACCCCCGCGCCCTCGCCGACGCCTGTCTGGCGCTGTTGCGGGACCCGGAGCGCCGTGCGCGCCTGGGAGCGGCGGCGCGCGCCCGCGCACTCGAACTCTTCACGGTCGAACAGAACCTCGCGGCATTTCGCGGCATTTACCTGGAGTTGATCGCGCGGGCGCCGGTGCGCCGGGATGCGGCGGCGGCTCATGCCGGCGGCGGCCCGCGCCCCTTCGCCACGCCTCCGGAGGCCCACGTCCTCGGTCTGTGGCCGGAGCCGGACGACGATCCGGTGCCGGGACCTGCCGACCGCACACCCAGTTGGGCGGGCCAGGGCGTCTGCGCGGCGGCGCGTGGAGCGGGGGACGGCGATGTGTGACCAGGAAGCGGCCGGGCCGGGCCGCCGTACAGACCGGTCCGGGCGGCCCGGCGCCCCCGGTGAGAAGCACGGAGGAACGACGATGGCCCGCCCGACCGAGGTGCCCGGCACGCCGATGACCGGAAGCGGCTGGGACCCCCGCTCACGAGCGCTGGTCTCCGACTCCCCGGCCACCGATGCCTCCGAGCCGGTCTGGGGACCCCCGGCTCCGGAGGCGGGCGGTACGGGAGCGGCTGCGGGCGAGACGGGGGCCCCTCTGGTCGCCGGTACGGACACCGAGCCGGGAATGGCCGTGGCGAGCGGTACGGACACCGAGCCGGTCCCGCGCACCACCGCCGGGCCGGAAGCGGCAGCCGGTTCCGGAGTGGCGACCGGGCCGACGGCCGAGGCTGCGGCTCCGGGCGGTCCGGAGGGTGCGGCACGATCCGCCGGCCCGGGGGTCGGGCGGGAGACGGCTCCGCACGGTCCGGAGGGTGCGCCACGGTCCGCGAGCCCGGGGGCCGGGCCCGAAGGTGCTCCGGAGGGCGTCTCTCCGGAGATGTGCCCGCAGGGTGCCCCGGAGTGCGCGCCGCGAGGCGCCCCGGAATCGTCCGCGCACGACGCCCCGGAGCGCGCACCGCACACCACGTCGGGCACCCCGGACACCGCGCCGGAAACCGCCGCGTCCGCCCAACAGGCCACCCCCGCGCCTGCGCCCGAAGCCGCACCCGCGTCCGCCCAACAGGTCACCCCTGCGCCCGCACCCGCGCCCGTTCCGGAGCCGCACGTCTCCACCCGTGCGCCCGAGATCGCGCACGCCGCCCCTGCGCGCAAGCTCAGCACCGGACGGCGTGGTCCCGCCGACCCCGTGAAGTCGCTCATGCACCGGCACCGCGATCTGTGCGAGCGTGCCGTCGATCCGCTGGAGATCGCCGCCGGGCTCGAAGCCCACGGCGTCACGGACCGCACCGCCGCCCGCTACCGCCACCGTGACGTGTTCTCGCTCGCCGAGGAACTGTTCGCGCGGGTACCGGGAATCGCGGGGGAGCCCGCCGGAGTCGTTCCCGCTCCGGCGCGTGACATCCAGACGCGCGCCGCCTGGTCGCTCCGGGCGCTGCTGCCGGGCGCCGCCTGTCTGGCCACGCTGCTCTCGCTACGGCTCACGGACGGGGTGCTCGGCGGCGAGGCGCGGCTCGCCATCGGCAGCGGTGGCGCGCTCCTCGCGTTCATCGGGCTCGCTCTCGCCCTGCACAGCGGCCCGCTCTCCACCGGCGGCCGCTCCGCCGGAGCAGCCAACCTGTACGGCTGCTGGCTGCTCGGCTACGCCCTGTACGGCGAGGCGCTGCTCCACCAGGTCCTCAGCGGGGGGCCCGAAGGCCCCTGGGACATCACCCCCGCGCCGCTGCTCGGGCTCGCCGTGGCGGTCGCCCCGGCAGCCTGGTGCGTGCACCTCTTCTCCGTACACGCACACCGCAAACTCAACGGCAGCCGCGCCCTGGAGGAGTTCGCGGCAGGTGTGCGCCCCTTGCTGTTCGGCGCCGTCGCGTTCTTCCTCTGCGTCCTGGCCGGGCTCCTGTACCTGGCAGGCCTCGGGACCGGGGACGGCGGCGCCCCCGTCGGGGCGGCAGGCCTCGGGGTACTGCTCCTGCTGGCCCGGCTCCTCACCGTCCACGGATTCCCCGAACCGGCCGCCGCCGGACTCGCCGCCGCCTGCGCCGTCGAGGCCGCCGCACCCGCCCTGATCCTGGCCGGGCGGCTGCCAGGTCTCGACGCCGTGGCCCGGCCCGTCGACGTCCTCGTGGAAGTGGCGGGCACCGGAGCCGTACCGGCCGTGGCCTGCGGCGCGGCCGCGCTCGGCCTGCTGACCACCGCCACCGTCGCCCTCTCCCGAGCATCCGCCCACACCGCCGCCTGACGCACCCCACAGCCCCCGCGGAGCCGACGCCGCGGGTCCCTTCCCGCACCGTACGCAACTGCCTCAAGGAGACACCGGACATGACCCCCCAATACCCCGCACCGGCAGCCCGCCGTCGGCACCCAGGGGGCGCACGATGAGGGTGCTGCTGCTCGGAGCCAACGGATTCCTCGGCCGGTTCGTCGCCGACCGGCTGCTCGCCGACCCCGCCGTACACCTCACGGCGCTCGGCCGGGGCGACGACGCCGACGTACGGTTCGACCTCGCCGGCGGCAGCCCCGGAGCGCTCACCCGCTTCCTGGACGCCGTCCACCCCGGAGTCGTCGTCAACTGCGCGGGCGCCACCCGAGGCGGCGCCCGCGACCTGACCCGCCACAACACCGTCGCCGTCGCCACCGTCTGCGAGGCGATGCGGCGCAGCGGCTGCACCGCCCGGCTGGTCCAGGTCGGCTGCTCCTCGGAGTACGGGCCCTCCCAGCCGGGCTCGTCCACCGCGGAGGACGCCATCCCCCGCCCCGGCGGCCCGTACGGCGTCAGCAAGCTCGCCGCCACCGAACTCGTCCTGGGCTCCGGCCTCGACGCGGTCGTGCTGCGGGTCTTCTCGCCGGTCGGTCCCGGTACCCCGGCCGGCTCCCCGCTCGGCCGGCTCGCCGAGGCGATGCGGCGCGCCATGCAGTCCGGTGACGGCGAGCTGAAGCTCAGCGGCCTCGGGGTGCAGCGCGACTTCGTCGACGTGCGCGACGTCGCGCGCGCCGTGCACGCCGCCTCGCTCTCCGCCGCCCAGGGCGTCGTCAACATCGGCACCGGCCGGGCCGTCCGGCTCCGGGACGCCGCCGCCGTGCTCGCCAAGGTCGCCGGGTACGCCGGCGCGCTCCACGAGCTGGACACGCCCCCCGGACGGCTGCCCATCGGCGCCCCCCGTACCTCCACCGAATCGGTCATGGAACACCTCTCGGCCACCCCGTCCCCCTACCCGGACGGCTGCGGCGCCTGGCAGCAGGCCGATGTGCGCACCGCCAGGGACCGGCTCGGCTGGCGCCCCCGGATCAATCTGGAGGAGTCCCTCGCCGATATCTGGATGGAGGCGGCGTGCCGTATCTGACCAGCACCGGAACGGCCCGCCGGACCAGCGGCGCCGAACAGCTCGGCTTCGGTGTCCCCGGCTATGCGCACCCGCTGCTCGCACCCGTCGAATGGGCCGAGCTGGCCCGCCCCGGCACCCCGCTGCACTGGGCCGTCCTGGATATCGACAACGGCCCGGGCACCCGCCCCGACCCGCACTGCCTGGAGGCCGCCGGCCGGCTCCGCAACGCCCGCGAACGCGCGGTGCACGGCGAGGAGGCGCTGGACGCCGTACGGGCTTCGGCCGGCCGGCTGCTCGGCCGCCTCGACCTGGCCCACGGGAACCGGCCCTTCGGCCAACTGACCGCCGACGCCCGGTCCTTCCTGGACTGGTACCGCGTGGACGGCTTCTACCTCGACCGGTGCCCGGCCGAGCGAGCCGACCTGCCGGCGGTGCGCCGGCTCACCAGCACGCTCGCCGCGCTCCTGGCCGACTGCGACAGCGCGCAGGACGGCGGACACCTGGTGCTGGGTCACGACACCCACCCGTATCCCGGCTATGCCGAGGCCGCCGACCAGCTCGTCACCTTCCGCGGCGCGTGGACCGACTACCGCTGGTCCCAGGTGGCGGAGTGGACAGCCGCCTACCCGCCCGGCCGGTTCGCGCACTTCGTCCACGGCGTCCCGCGCACCCACCTGGAGGAGGCGATGCGCATCGCCCGCTGGCAGGGGGCCGGGACGATCTTCTTCACCGACCGCACGGGTGAGGCGGATCCGGTGAACGGGCGTGGACAAAGCGATCCATTCGCGACACTGCCCAGGTACTGGGACGAAATCGTCTCGCGGATCGGACCTGGTATCTCGGAATGAGGAGGGGCGTGGCAGTGTTACCGCAAGAACAACCGTACGTAGCCGAAGTACGTAGAAACCGACCACCTGCATTGTTGAGGTTCCTGTGTCGCTGCCACCCCTGGTCGAGCCAGCTGCTGAGCTCACCGTCGACGAGGTCCGCAGGTACTCCCGCCACCTGATCATCCCGGATGTAGGGATGGACGGGCAGAAGCGGCTGAAGAACGCGAAGGTGCTCTGTGTGGGCGCCGGCGGTCTCGGCTCGCCGGCTCTGATGTACCTGGCCGCCGCCGGTGTCGGAACGCTCGGCATCGTGGAGTTCGACGAGGTCGACGAGTCGAACCTGCAGCGCCAGATCATCCACAGCCAGGCCGACATCGGCCGGTCCAAGGCCGAGTCCGCCAAGGACTCGGTGCTCGGCATCAACCCGCTGGTGAACGTGGTCCTTCACGAGGAGCGGCTCGAAGCCGAGAACGTGATGGAGATCTTCGCCGACTACGACCTGATCGTGGACGGCACGGACAACTTCGCCACCCGCTATCTCGTCAACGATGCCGCGGTGCTGCTGAACAAGCCGTACGTCTGGGGCTCCATCTACCGGTTCGACGGACAGGCGTCCGTCTTCTGGTCCGAGCACGGCCCCTGCTACCGCTGCCTCTACCCGGAGCCGCCGCCCCCCGGCATGGTTCCGTCCTGCGCCGAGGGCGGCGTGCTGGGCGTGCTCTGCGCGTCCATCGGCTCCATCCAGGTCAACGAGGCCATCAAGCTGCTCGCCGGCATCGGCGACCCGCTCGTCGGCCGGCTGATGATCTACGACGCCCTGGAGATGCAGTACCGCCAGGTCAAGGTCCGCAAGGACCCCGACTGCGCGGTCTGCGGCGAGAACCCGACCGTCACCGAGCTCATCGACTACGAGGCCTTCTGCGGCGTCGTGTCCGAGGAGGCCCAGGAGGCGGCGCTCGGCTCCACGATCACTCCCAAGCAGCTCAAGGAGTGGATCGACGGCGACGAGAAGATCGAGCTCATCGACGTCCGCGAGCCGAACGAGTTCGAGATCGTCGCCATCCCCGGCGCAAAGCTGATCCCGAAGAACGAGTTCCTGATGGGCAACGCCCTCCAGGACCTCCCGCAGGACAAGCGCATCGTCCTGAACTGCAAGACCGGTGTCCGCAGCGCCGAGGTCCTCGCGGTCCTCAAGTCGGCGGGCTTCGCCGACGCGGTGCACGTCGGCGGCGGTGTGATCGGCTGGGTCAACCAGATCGAGCCCGAGAAGCCGGTGTACTAGCGCCTTTGCCCGGAGCCTTCCGGACTGCCACAGGCCGAACGCCTCGAAGGGGCCGGCCCGCATCGTGCGGGCCGGCCCCTTCGGCGTATCCACCGCGCTCCGCTACGAGCAGGTCTTGCCGTCCGCCGGGACCTTCCCGTCCAGGAAGTACGTGTCCACGGTCGACGTCACACAGCTGTTCCCGCCGTAGGCGCCGTGCCCCTCGCCCTTGTTGGTGAGCATGATGCCGACGCCCTTGCCCAGCTCGTCCGCCATCTTCCGTGCCCCCTCGTACGGTGTCGCCGGGTCGCCCGTCGTCCCCACGACCAGGATCGGACCGGCGCCCGGAGCGCTCGCCTCCGGGGTGTCGTGCTCGCCCTTCACCGGCCAGTGGGAGCACCAGCCCGCGGTGTCCCAGGCCAGGAACGCGCCGAAGACCGGCGACAGCTTCTCGAACTCGGGCAGCAGCGCCTTCGCCTCGGCCGCTGTCGGCCGGGCCTTGCTGTCCGCGCAGGAGATGGCCCGCTGCGCATGGCTCTCGGTGTCGTAATGCCCCTTCTCGTCACGGCCGTTGTACGAGTCGGCCAGCTGGAGCAGCATGCTGCCCCGGCCGCCCTCCGCCTCGTCCAGCGCCTGCGTCAGATACGGCCAGTTGTCCTTGGAGTAGAGCGGCATCACGATGCCCGTGAGGGCCAGCGACTCGTTGAGCTCACGGGCCGTACCGGTCGGCAACGGCTTCTTGTCGATCCGGGCCAGCAGCCGGGCGATGCGGCGGGTGCCCGCTTCCGGGTCCTGGCCGCGGTCCTTGAGGTAGTTGTCCAGCGCCCGCTGGAAGCCGGTCGTCTGGTTGCGGGCGTGACCGACGGTGTCCGCCGTCGGGTCGACGACGGCGTCCAGGACGGTGCGCCCGACGCGCGAAGGGAAGAGGTGCGCGTAGGTGCCGCCCAGCTCGGTGCCGTACGAGATCCCGAAGTAGGTCAGCTTCCGGTCGCCGAGCACCTCGCGGATCAGGTCCATGTCCCGGGCGGCGTTCGTCGTGCCGACGAACGGCAGGACCTTGCCGGAGAGACGCTCGCAGCCGGCGCCGAAGTCCGCGCCGTCCTTCATGAACGCCGCCTGTTCCGCCGCCGTGTCCGGGGTCATGTCGACCTTCCGGGCGGCGGCCTCCTGCTCCTGGTCGGAGCGGCACCGCACCCCGGCGCTCCCGGACACCCCGCGTGGATCGAAACCCACCAGGTCGTAGCGGGTGTTGAGCTTTGTGTACGAACCGGAGGCGCGCGGCAGGATGGAGACCCCCGAACCGCCCGGGCCACCGAAGTCGAACAGCATCGAGCCCAGGCGCCTGCCCTTGTCCCGGGCCTCCTTGCGGATCAGCGCGATCCCGATCGTGGCGCCGCCCGGCTTCGTGTAGTCCAGCGGCACCCGGACCGTCGTGCAGCGCCAGTCCGGACCCGGGGCGCTGCCGCCCGCGGGCGCCCCGCAGCGCTTCCAGGCCAGGTCCTGCGAGGTGAGCGAGCCGGGCAGCGCCGGCAGCTCCTGCTTCCCGCTCGCGGCGGACGAGGGTGCGGCGGACGGCGAAGCGGGCGGGCTGCCGGCCGCCCGTTTGCCGGGCTTGTCGTCCGTACCGTCCTCGCAGCCCGCGAGCATTCCCGTCAGCAGCAGCGCGGCTGCGGCCAGCGCCCCGGCCCGTGCGTATGACACCACGTGTCCGTCCCTCCCCGTTGTGCCTGCCCGGTCGACAGTGCGCCCATGGTAGGTCGCATGCCCGGACAGGCCCCGGGACCGCCCGGCCTCAGCCGCAGACCGTTCCGGCGGCCGGCACCTTGCCGTCCAGCAGGTAACCGCCCACCGCCTTCTGCACACAGGCGTTGCCGCTGTTGTACGCGCCGTGCCCCTCGCCCTTGTACGTCATCTCCACGCCGACGCCCTTGCCCAGTTCGGCGGCCATCGCCTGCGCGCCCTTGTAAGGGGTCGCCGGGTCGCCGGTGTTGCCGATGACCAGCTGGGGCGCCGAGCCCGGGGCGCTCACGTCCGGGTGCTCCCAGGTGCCCGCAGCCGGCCAGTCGGTGCAGGCCATCAGGCCCCAGCCCAGGTAGTCGCCGAAGACCGGCGAGGCGTCACGGAACGCGGGCAGTTTCGCCTTGGTCTGTTCCAGCGTGAACCGCTCCTTGGAGTCGGCACAGCTGATGGCCGTGTAGGCCGCTGCCGAATTGTCGTAGTGGCCGTCGTCGGAGCGGCCGTTGAGGGAGTCCGCGAGGGCCAGCAGCAGTCCGCCGTTGCCGCCGTCGGCCTCGTCCAGGCCCTGTTCCAGCAGCGGCCAGGTCTCCTTCGAGTACAGGGCCGCCGCAACGCCCGTGGTGGCCTGCGTTTCCGTCAGTTTCCGTGCGCCGATGCCGGACACGGGCTTCTTCTCCAGCCGGTCGAGCAGATCGCCGACGCCCTTTTCGATCTCGTCGGCGTCGGACCCCGGCAGCTTGCAGGCGTCGCCCCGCTTCGCGCAGTCCTCGGCGAAGTTGTCCAGTGCGAGCTGGAACCCCTTGGCCTGGCCCAGGGAGGACTGCTCGGAGTCCTCGGTCGGGTCCACCACCGCGTCCAGCACCGACCTGCCGACCTTCTTCGGGAACAGGTGCGCATAGACGCCGCCCAGTTCGGTGCCGTACGAGATGCCGAAGTAGTGCAGCCGGTCGTCGCCGAGCACCTGGCGCATCAGGTCCATGTCGCGGGCGGCGTTCTCCGTGCCGACGTGGGGGAGCTCGGCGCCCGAGTTCTTCTTGCAGGCCGCCGCGTACGTCTTGGTGTCCGTGATGAACGCCTTCTCCTCGGCGGCGTCGTCCGGCGTCCCGTCGCTCTCGTAGCGTGCGTCCAGCTGCTTGTCGCTCTCGCACTTCACCCCGGCGCTGCGGCCGACCCCGCGCGGATCGAAGCTCACCAGGTCGTAGCGGGTGCGCAGTTTGTCGTACTCGGTGCCGAAGGCGGGCAGCGTGGCCACGCCGGAGGCGCCGGGGCCGCCGAAGTTGAAGATGAGCGAACCGATCCGCTTCTTCTTGTCGATGGCCTTCGCCCGGACGAGCGCCAGGTCGATGGTGTCGCCGGACGGCTTGGCGTAGTCGAGCGGGACCTGCATGACCGAGCACTCCCAGACAGCCCCGCCGGGCAGCGGGGAGGGGGCGGCGCCGCCGCCCTCCGCCTGGGAGGGGGCTGGGCAGGTCTTCCACTTCGGCTTCTGGGATGCGAGCGCGGACGGGCCGGAGCTCGCGGCGGCGTTCGCCGCGTGCGGCGAGCTCTCCGACCGGTCCGGGGCGTTCTCGTCACCGCCGTCCGAACAGCCGGTGAGGGGGAGCAGCACGGTCACAGTGGCGGCGAGGGCCGCGGCGCGCAGGGCAGGGGAGGTCCTCATCGCTCCATCGTGCGGCGGGGACCGGGAGGGTGCACGGGGCGCCGGTCCAAGCGGGTGGCCATCGGCCCGGACCGGCGCAGGGGACTTCGCCGGGACGCCCGAGAGCCGTTCCGCCGGGGCTGGGGGACAGCCCTCAGAGCTCGCCCTTGCGGGTCAGGTGGTTGAAACAGATCCAGCCGGGCAGGACCGGCAGCCACAGCGTCATCAGCCGGAACAGCAGCACTGCCGGGGCCGCGACCTCCTTCGGCAGACCGACCGCGATCAGCCCCAGCGTCAGCGCCGTCTCGACCGCGCCCATACCGCCCGGAGTCGGCGCCGCCGAGCCCAGCGCGTTGCCGGCGAGGAAGACCACCGCGATGCTCGCGTAACTGAGGTGCGGCGTGTCCGGACCGCTGAACGCCCGTACCGAGGCGTCCAGACACATCACGAACAGGCCGGTCAGCAGCAGCATTCCGCCGATGCCGGTGAGCAGTTTCTGCGGACGCTGCACGACGTCGAGCATGCGCGGTACGACTCCGGCGAACAGCGAGCGCACCCGGGTCACCACGAACTTCCGCAGGAACGGGATCGCCGTCACGACCAGCACCAGTACGGCGACCGTCAGCAGCCCCGCGATCACGGTCCTGGACGGGGTGAGCGAGGACGGGGTCTTCTCGGTGCCGGTCAGATAGCCGAAGGCGGCGAGCAGCAGGATGTGACAGCCGAGACCGAACAGCTGCGAGGCGCCGACACTCGCGACCGCGAGCCCCGGGCGTACGCCGGCGCGTTGCAGGAAACGCGTGTTCAGGGCGACCCCGCCCACCGCGGCCGGCGCCACGATCTTCACGAACGACCCGGCGATCTGCGCCAGCACCGTCTTGCCGAACGACACCCGCTCGGGCACGAAGCCCAGCAGGCTCATCGCGGCCGCGACGTAGCTGAGGGCCGAGAAGCCGACCGCGGCCGCCACCCAGCCCCACTCGGCCTGCTCGACCACCGCACCGAAGTCGGCCTGGGTGAACTGCGAGATCAGGAAGTACGCGGCGATGGCGCCCGCGATGAAGCTGAGCAGCGTGCGTGGTTTGATGCGCTCCAGACGGACCGGCTCGACCGGTGCCTGCGGCCGGATCAGCAACACCTCCCGGCGGATCTGGGAGAGCAGGTCCTCCTCGCGGGCCTCCTCCAGCGCGTCGTCCAGGGCCCGCTTCTCGGCCTGCTTCTCGGTGCGCACCGATTTGCGGACGGTCTTGCGGTCCGCGTCCTCGGCCGGTTGCGCGCTCTGCGTCCTGGCCCGCTTGGCCGCGTCCGAAGCGTCGAGTACGGCCTCGCGCTCCCGCTGCGAGCGCTCCCGGGCGAGTCTGCGCAGATGCGCCCGGGTGGAGCGGCTGAGCGCGATCGGCTGGAGCAGCGGCAGACAGTCCGCGACGGTGTCCGGACCGACCACCGCCAGCGCGGCCGCCACCGCACGCTCGGGCCCCACCCGCAGACCGGTCGTGGTCAGCAGCTGGGCGACGTCCATCCGCAGGACCAGGTCACCGGCCGCGATCTCGCCGCCGCGCAGATCCGTGACGAACACCTTGCCGGAACGGTCCACCAGCAGCGCGTCACCGGTGAGCCTGCGGTGCGCGATCCGCCGCGACTGGAGCGACTGCACCTGGCGCCAGGCGCCCTGCACCACGTCGTCGGTGATGTCGGCGTCCTCCAGCGCGTCCAGCGAGCGCCCGCCGATGTGCTCGTACACCAGCATCACGGCGTCGGGGCCCAGCTCGGAGGTGGCGATCAGCTTGGGGGCGTTGGCGCCGGCGGCGATGGCCGCGTACGCGAGCAGCGCCTCCTGCTCCAGCGCCTGGCGCAGCGACTGGATGGAACGCCGCTGGGTGATCCCGCGCAGGGTGAGCCTGCGCCACACCCGGTAGAAGAAGCCCTGGGCCTGCTGTTCCCGGTCGACGACCGTCACATCGAGCGGCGGGCCGTCCTCCAGGGAGACCAGATAGCGGCGTCCGCGGTCGTTCTGGTCGCCGGAGTCGGGGACGTCGTCGGCCCGCATCGCGGTGACGGGGCGGAAGCCGACATGGCGCAGTCCGGCCATCAGGTGCTGGCCGGTCGGCCGGACGTTCGGTGAGCCGACCGCGTACAGCGTGCCGTACGCCACCGTCCAGCCGATCAGTACCGTGAGGATGATCGAGAGCGGTGTCGTGTACCCGCCGACCAGCATGGCGAAGGCGTCGAGCAGCAGCACCACCCACAGCACGACCCGCCAGCGTGGTCGTCTCGCCATCCCGACCGCTGTCATATAGGCGATCACGGGGGCGAGATAGCCGTGCACGGGATCGGTGAGCGCGTCACCGGGCTGGGGCTGGGTCAGGGCGTCCTGAATGGTTCCGGAGGCGGTCTTGGCGACCCACAGATCCGCCGCGAGCGTCACCCCGTGGGCCAGTACGGCCGCGAGGACCCCGTCCGCGATCCGCAGCCCGTCCCGTTTGATCAGCCGCTCGATGGCGAAGGCGACCGGGACGAGCAGCACGGCGATGCTGGAGACCAGACCGGCGATCTTGATGAGCACGTCGGGCGCCTGTCCGGTGCCCTTGTTGATGTCCTCCTCAAGACCGGTGGTCGTGCCGTGGGCGAACGCGGCGACGGAGAACAGCACGACGATCGCCAGGACGCCGATCAGGAGCCGCAGCAGATCGGAGGGGCGGTGCACCCGGGCGGGGAGCAGGGGTTCGTCCCCGGAGACGCGCTCGGTCAGTTCCTCTTCGGCGGTGGAGAGCGTCGAGCCGGCCGGCTTTCCGGAAGCGTTCTCCGGACCGGTGTCCGGATCCGGCCGGGCTTCTTCCGGGTGCGGCTCGGCATCAGAGGCGTCGGCCGCCTTCGGTGGCTGCACGCCCTGCTCCTTCGTCGCCTCTGATTGGTCTTCGTGTTCTCGTATCACCGGTCACCGCCCGCATGATGGTGGCACGGCCTACGGACGGAGGCGGGCATCAGGGTGGGATGCAGGGGCGCGCGAAGCGCAAAATACGCCCCTTTCCCGCCGTGCGCACGCTCCGTGTCCGGCCGCACGCGGAATCGGCAGGGCTGTCGGTGGCGTACGGCAGGATGGGCCGGATGAGCGAACACCCGACGAGCGACGCGTTGCCGGAGTACGCGGAGCGCGTGCTCGATGTGGCCGAACTGATCCCGCCCGGCCGAGTCATGACCTACGGCGACATCGCCGAGTGGCTGGGGGACGGCGGCCCGCGTCAGGTCGGCCGGGTCATGGCGCTGTACGGGGGAGCGGTGCCGTGGTGGCGCGTCGTGCGCTCCGACGGGACGCTGCTGCCCGGCCACGAGCTGCGTGCCCTGAATCACTACCGCGAGGAGAGCACCCCGCTGCGCGAGGCCCCGCGCAGCGCGGACGGCCATGTCCCGCGTCTCGACATGAGACGCGCACGGTGGGACGGCGTCACCGGTCCAGCGGCGGGCGGCATGGCGGGCGGTCCGGGCGCGGACGGCGGCGGGGGTGCTCACACCTGACAGCTTCGGCCATCCGGTGGCCCATCGGGCGGAGCCGGGCCCGTACGGCGTACAGGAAGCACAAGACGTACGACCGGCATGAGACGTAGGGGAAGGACGGCCCGCGCAGGAAGTACGGGCCGTACAAGAAGGACGCGGCGTACCGGAGCCATGGGACACGGACACCGGCGGGCCCGCCGGCCCCGCTCCGTCCGCCCGGGCGGAACGTGACGATCCACGCAGCCGTCCCGCCGCAATCGGGGCCGGCGCCGGAGTAGCGTCGTCAGTTCGCGGCACGAGCCGCATCCCCACCATCAGCACACCCACCAGGACCGGCGACCCACGTGAGTTCCTCCTCCACCACCCGGCACAGCCCGTACCGTCCGGCACGGCAGCCGACCACGGGCGCGTACCGGCTGGTGCGTACCCTGCCGGGCTCCGTGGACCCTCCTCTTCTGGACGCAGCGCAGCGTGCGGTGGTTGACCACCCCGGCGGTCCGCTGCTGGTCCTCGCCGGACCGGGCACGGGCAAGACCACCACGCTCGTCGAGGCGGTCGCCGCCCGCGTCGCCCGGGGCGCCGACCCGGCCCGCATCCTGGTTCTCACCTTCAGCCGCAAGGCGGCCGTCGAACTCCGCGACCGGATGGCCGCCCGGCTCGGCGCGGTCCGGGGCCCACAGGCCACCACGTTCCACTCCTTCTGTTACGCGCTGGTCCGCGCCCACCAGGACGCCGATCTCTTCGCGGACCCGCTGCGGCTGCTCTCCGGACCGGAGCAGGACGTCACGGTCCGCGATCTGCTGGCCGGCCAGCTCGATCTGGAGAAGGAGGGCCACGACCACATCCGCTGGCCCGACGAACTGCGCGCCTGCCTGACCACGCGCGGATTCGCCGACGAGGTACGCGCGGTGCTCGCCCGCAGCCGTGAGCTGGGCCTCGGCCCGGACGCCCTCGCCGACTTCGCCCGGCGCACCGGCCGGCCCGACTGGAGCGCGGCCGCCGAGTTCCTCGCCGAGTACCTGGACGTCCTCGACGCCCAGGGGGTGCTGGACTACGCGGAACTGGTCCACCGGGCGGTGCTGCTCGCCGAGCGCCCCGAGGTGTCGGCTCTGCTGGCCGGGAGCTACGACCTGGTGTGCGTCGACGAGTACCAGGACACCGACCCGGCGCAGGTGCGGCTGCTGCACGCGCTGGCCGGCAACCGGGGGAGCACCCCGGGCGGCGGCGGTGGCCGGAACCTGATCGCGTTCGGCGACCCGGACCAGTCGATCTACGCCTTCCGGGGCGCAGATGTGAACGGCATCCTCGAATTCCCCGAGATGTTCCGGCGCGCGGACGGCGCTCCGGCCCCGGTCGGCGTCCTCACCACCTCACGCCGCTCCGGCGACCGGCTGCTTGCCGCCACCCGGCTGCTCACCCGGCGGATGCCGCTGACCCGGCTGCCCTCGGCGAAGGTCCGGGCCCACCGGGAGCTCGGCGCGGTCCGCGAGGGCGGCGGCGTCGAGACGTACACCTATCCCACCGCGTCCACCGAGCTCGACAACATCGCGGACCTGCTGCGCCGGGCGCATCTGGAGGACGGCGTGCCATGGCGCGAGATGGCGGTGCTGGTCCGGGCCGGCGGCCGTACGATCCCCGCGGTGCGCCGGGCCCTGACCTCGGCGGGCGTGCCCCTGGAGGTCGACGGCGACGACCTCCCGCTGCGCCACGAACCGGCCGTCGCCCCGCTCCTGACCGCCCTGCGCACGGTGGCCACGGCGGCGCTCCACACAAAAGCGGACGCGGACGCGGGCCCGGCAGCGGAGGCCGGGGCGGAATCCGGGGCCTCCGCCCCGGTGTCCTGGCTCGACACCGAGACCGCTCTGACCCTCCTCGCCTCCCCGCTCGGCTCCATGGACGCCGCCGACCTGCGCCGCCTGGGCCGGGCCCTGCGCGACGAGGAACGCGCCGCCGGGAACCGGGTGCCCGCACCCTCCGGAGATCTGCTGGCCCGCGCCCTAGCCGAGCCGGAGCGGCTCGTCGCGCACGATCCGGCGTACGCCCGCGGCGCCCAGCGCCTCGGCACCCTGCTGCGCAAGGCGCGCGAACTCCTGGAAGGCGGCGGCACGGCCGAAGAGGCCCTGTGGGAACTGTGGTCCGGCACCCCCTGGCCGGGCAGGCTGGAGCGCGCCGCGCTGCGCGGCGGTGCGGGCGGCCGCAACGCCGACCGCGACCTCGACGCGGTCTGCGCCCTGTTCGACACCGCGGCCCGCGCCGAGGAGCGCACCGGCGGACGAGGCGCGCTCAACTTCCTCGAAGAGGTCGACGCCCAGGACATCGCCGCCGACACCCTCTCCAGGCGCTCCGTCCGGCCCGACGCCGTACGGCTGATGACCGCGCACCGCTCCAAGGGGCTTGAGTGGCGCATGGTCGTCGTCGCCGGGGTCCAGGAGGGCCTCTGGCCGGACCTGCGCCGCCGCGGTTCGCTGCTCGAAGCGGACCGGATCGGCCGCGACGGCCTCGCCGAGCCCCTCACCCCCGGCGCCCTCCTCGCCGAGGAGCGCCGCCTCTTCTACGTGGCGGCCACCCGGGCCCGCGAACGCCTCGTCGTCACCGCCGTCAAGGCACCCGCTGACGACGGCGACCAGCCGTCCCGGTTCCTGACCGAGCTGGGCGCCGAACCCCGCGATGTCACCGGCCGCCCGCGCCGCCCCCTCGCCGTCGCCGCCCTCGTCGCCGAACTGCGCGCTACCACCGTGGACCCCGACGCGTCCGACACCCTGCGCGAGGAGGCCGCCCACCGCCTCGCCCGGCTCGCCGCCCTCGCCGACGACGAGGGGCAGCCGCTCGTGCCGTCGGCCCACCCCTACCGCTGGTGGGGCCTGTACGAGCCGACCCGCTCGGCCGTTCCGCTGCGCGACCGGGACCAGCCCGTCGCCCTGTCCGGCAGCGCGCTCGACCAGCTCGCCAACACCTGCGCGCTCCAGTGGTTCCTCGGCCGCGAGGTGAAGGCCGACGCCCCGGCGACGGCCGCCCAGGGATTCGGCAACGTCGTCCACGTACTCGCCGACGAGGTGGCCTCCGGACGCAGCCCCGCCGACCTGGCCGTCCTCATGGAACGGCTCGACTCGGTCTGGGACGGGCTGGTCTTCGACGCCCCCTGGAAGTCGCAGCAGGAGAAGGAACAGGCGCGCATCGCCCTCGAACGCTTCCTGCGCTGGCACGTCATGGACCGCACCGGCCGCACCCCGGCCGCCAGCGAGCACGACTTCGACGTGACCCTGGAGGCGGGCGAGTACGAGGTGCGCATCCGCGGCTCCATGGACCGCGTGGAGCGGGACGCCGAGGGCCGGGCCTACGTCGTCGACTTCAAGACGGGCAAGCAGTCCCCGACGAAGGACGAGGTCGCCCGCCACCCGCAGCTCGCGGTCTACCAGCTGGCCGTCCGCGAAGGCGCGGTAGACGACGTCTTCGACGGCCGGCGCCCGGAGTCCGGCGGCGCCGAACTCGTACAGCTGCGCCAGCCCGCTCCCAAGAAGGAGGGCGGTGACGCCGTCCCCAAGGTGCAGGCACAGCAGCCGCCGGACACCGAGTGGGTCTCCGACCTGCTGGCGACCGCCGCGGGCCGGGTCCTGGACGAACGGTTCACGCCGACGACCGGCCAGCACTGCACCCACTGCACCTTCAGGGCCTCGTGCAGTGCGCAGCCGGAAGGGCGCCACGTCCTGGAGTAGCGGCGGGCCCCGGGTCAGTTCTTGCGGGCCACCACTCCGTACACACTGACGTCGGCGTCGGTGACGTCGTTGATGTCCTGGTAGCGCGTGCGGTCCAGCTCGTCCAGGCCCGCCACGAACTCCGGATCCGGGTCCGCGGCCTCGGGCAGATCGATGACCTGCTCGGGGCGCCAGCGGTGCACCGGGACGACTCCGGGATCGAGCATCTCCAGACCGTTGCCCGTCACGAAACGTTCCACCTGGGCGTGCGAGCGGCGCACCATGGCGAAGCCGCGCTCCTTGAACGCCTTCGTCACCTGGCCGACCTGCTCGGGGTTGAGATCCGAACTGACGTTGCTCAGGACGAGATGGCTGCCCGACGGCAGCGCCTCGACGAGCTGCCGCACGATCGGATAGGCCTCGTCGTCCTCGATGAAGTGGAGGACGGCGGCGAGCACGAGTGCGACCGGGCGGTCGAAGTCGAGGGTGGCGCGGGCGGCTTCGAGGATCTTGCCCGGGTCGCGCAGATCCGCCTCGATGTAGTCGGTACGGCCCTGGGGGCCACTGGTGAGCAGCGCCTGCGCGTGGACGAGGACGACCGGGTCGTTGTCGACGTACACGACCCTCGAATCCGGGGCGACGGCCTGCGCGATCTGGTGGACGTTCTGCTGGGTCGGCAGCCCCGCGCCGACATCCAGGAACTGCCGGGTCCCGGCCTTCGCGGCGAGGGTCACCGCGCGCCGCATGAAGTCCCGGTTGTGCCGCACGGTGAGATACCCGCGCGGGTTGGCGGCCAGTGCCATCGAGGCGGCCTCGCGGTCCGCCGGGTAGTTGTCCTTGCCGCCGAGGAAGACGTCGTAGACCCGGGCCGGGTGCGCCTTCGTGGTGTCGATGCGCTTCCTCAGCTCGGCGGTGGGGTCCGCGGAGCCGGGGGCGGGGGCGTCGGCGCTCATATGACCGTCCTCGTAAGGCTGTTGATGCGACAAGCGGCCAATCTAGACGGTCTCCCGCGGCTTGTGCGCGACCGTGACGCGGTCCGCACCCGGATCGTCCCCGGACGCCGTGCGTTTCCTCACACCGTTTCGCGGGCCTCACCCCGGGCCCGGGGCGAGGGCGCTCACGGCTTCGTGGGTTGTCAGTGCGTCCGGTTAGCCTCTGTGGAGTGACCTCCCGCATCACCGATCCCGAGCAGCTCAAGGAGCTCCTCGGGATCCCCTTCACCCCGGAGCAGACGGCGTGCATCACCGCGCCGCCCGCCCCGCAGGTGATCGTCGCCGGAGCCGGGTCGGGGAAGACGACGGTGATGGCGGCCCGCGTGGTGTGGCTCGTGGGGACCGGACAGGTCGCCCCCGAGCAGGTCCTCGGCCTCACCTTCACCAACAAGGCGGCCGGTGAGCTGGCGGAGCGCGTCCGCAAGGCCCTGATCGCGGCCGGTGTCACCGACCCGGACGTGATCGACCCGGACAACCCGCCGGGCGAACCAGCCATCTCCACGTACCACGCGTTCGCCGGCCGGCTGCTGACCGAGCACGGGCTGCGGATAGGGCTCGAACCCACCGTCCGCCTCCTCGCCGACGCCACCCGCTTCCAGCTCGCCGCCCGCGTCCTGCGCGAGGCCCCCGGCCCCTACCCGGCCCTGACCAGGTCGTTCCCCACCCTGGTCAGCGATCTGCTGGCGCTTGACGCCGAGCTGGCCGAACACCTCGTCCGCCCCGAACAGCTCGCCGAGTACGACACCGAACTGCTCCGTGAGCTGGAGAGCGCCAAGCTCAGCAACGCCGAACTGCGCAAGATCCCCGAGACCGCCGAGGCCCGACGCGAACTGCTGTCCCTGACCCGGCGCTACCGGGAGGCGAAGCGGAGCCGCGACCTCCTCGACTTCGGCGACCAGATCGCCCTCTCCGCACAGCTCGCCCTGACCCGGCCCGAGGTCGGCGCGATCCTGCGCGAGGAGTACCGGGTCGTCCTGCTCGACGAGTACCAGGACACCTCCGTGGCCCAGCGGCTCCTGCTCTCCGCCCTCTTCGGCAGCGGCCCCGACGGCATCGCGTCCGGACACGCGGTCACCGCCGTCGGCGACCCCTGCCAGGCCATCTACGGCTGGCGCGGCGCATCCGTCGCCAACCTCGACGACTTCCCCAGCCACTTCCCGCAGGCCGACGGCGCGCCCGCGACCCGCTACTCCCTCAGTGAGAACCGCCGCAGCGGCGGCCGCCTCCTCCACCTCGCCAACGGACTGGCCGAACCGCTGCGCGCCATGCACGAGGGCGTCGAGGCACTGCGCCCCGCCACCGGCGCCGAGCGCGACGGCATCGTCCGCTGCGCGCTGCTGCGCACCCACACGGAGGAGATCGACTGGCTCGCCGACTCGATCGCGCACCTCGTGCGGACGGGCAGGGCGCCCGGCGAGATCGCCGTCCTGTGCCGCACCGCCGGCGACTTCCCGCAGATCCAGGCCGCCCTGGTGGCCCGGGACATCCCGGTCGAGGTCGTCGGTCTCGCCGGGCTGCTCCACCTTCCCGAGGTCGCCGACCTCGTCGCGGTCTGCGAGGTCCTGCAGGACCCGGGGGCCAACGCCTCCCTGGTCCGGCTGCTCACCGGCCCCCGCTGGCGGATCGGCCCCCGCGACCTGGCACTGCTCGGCCGTCGGGCCCGCCTCCTGGTCCACCGAGCCTCCCATGGCGACGACGAGGACTACGACCCCGACCGCCGCCTCGCCGAAGCAGTCGAGGGCGTCGACCCGGCCGAGGTGATCTCACTGGCCGACGCCCTGGACACCTTCCTCGACTCCGGCGGCGAGGAGGACGACCGGCTGCCGTTCTCCGCCGAGGGCCGTATCCGCTTCGCCCGGCTCGCCGCCGAACTGCGCGATCTGCGGCGCTCGCTCGCCGACCCGCTGATGGACGTACTGCACCGGGTCCTCAGCACCACCGGCCTGGAGGTCGAGCTCTCCGCGTCCCCGCAGGCCCTGGCCGCCCGCCGCCGCGAGACCCTCGCCAACTTCCTCGACGTCGCGGCCCGCTTCGCCGCCGTCGACGGCGAGGCCACCCTCCTCGCCTTCCTCGGCTTCCTGCGGACCGCCGCGCAGTACGAGAAGGGCCTGGACAACGCACTGCCCGGCGGCGAGAACACCGTCAAGGTCCTCACCGCCCACAAGTCCAAGGGCCTCGAATGGGACGTCGTCGCCGTGCCCGGCCTGGTCACCGGCCAGTTCCCCAGCGGCCAGTCCCGCGACGCCTGGACCTCCCAGTCCAAGGTCCTCCCGCACGCCCTGCGCGGTGACACGGCCACGCTGCCCGTCATCCACTCCTTCGACGCCAAGGGCCTCAAGGGCTTCAAGGAGGAGATGAAGGATCACCAGCACACCGAGGAGCTGCGTCTGGGGTACGTCACCTTCACCCGGCCCCGCACCCTGCTGCTCGGCTCCGGCCACTGGTGGGGCCCGAGCCAGAAGAAGCCGCGCGGTCCGTCGGACTTCCTGCACGCGCTGTACGAGCACTGCGAGGCCGGTCACGGCGAGATCGAGGCCTGGGCGGACGAGCCGGCCGAGGACGAGGAGAACCCCGCCCTCGCCGAGTCGGCGGACGGCCACGCCTGGCCGCTGCCCCTGGACGACACCGCGCTGGCCCGGCGCAGGGCTGCCGCGGACACGGTGATGGCCCACCTGGCCGCGCTGGCCACGGCCGGCCCCGTGCCTGACGCGCGCGGGGTGTCCGCGTCGGAGGGGGCGTCAGCGCCGGACGGCGCGGGGGCGGTGCCCTCGTCGGACGGGGTTCCCCTCGACGACGAGGCCTTCCCGGACGACGAACCGTTCCCGGACGAGGAGCTGTTCCCCGAGGACGACCCCTTCCTGGACGAGTCCCCCTTCCTGGACGACGACGCCCCGCCTTCGCAGCCCCCGCACGTCCCCGCGGCCCGCGCGCCCGAGAGCGTCCCCCCGCGCCTCACCCCCGAGGAGTCCCGCACCCTCGCCTCCTGGGACCGCGACCTGGACGCGCTCGCCGGGGAGCTGCGCCGGGCCCGCGCCACCGTGCGCGACGTCCTCGTACCGGCCTCGCTCTCGGCCACCCAGCTGCTGCGGCTGGCCGACGACCCCGACGGCTTCGCCCAGGAGCTGGCCCGCCCGATGCCCAGGCCCCCGCAGCCCGCGGCCCGCCGGGGCACCCGCTTCCACGCCTGGGTCGAGTCCCGCTTCGAGGAACTGCCGCTGCCGATGCTCGGCCCCGACGAGCTGCCCGGCGGTGACGAGAGCGACACCGACATCGCCGACGAACGCGATCTCGCCGAGCTCAAGGAGGCCTTCGAGCGCACCCCGTACGCCCGTCGCACTCCGTACCGGGTCGAGACGCCGTTCCAGATCACCCTGGCCGGGCGGGTGATCCGGGGCCGTATCGACGCGGTGTACCGGACGGGTGACACCTACGAGATCGTCGACTGGAAGACCAGCCGCACCAACACCGCCGACCCCCTCCAGCTCGCCGTCTACCGCCTCGCCTGGGCCGAGCTGCACGGACTGCCGCTCACCGACGTCACGGCCACCTTCCTCTTCGTCCGGAGCGGCGAGAGCGTCCGCCCCACCCGCCTCCCGGGCCGGCCGGAACTGGAGCGCATCCTCCTGGACGAGCCGCCCCTCACGGACGGATAAGCTGAAGGTCATGAGTGACACCCCGGACAGCGCCGTCCACACGTACGCCGAGCAGCACCGCACAGCCTTCCTCGACGACCTCGCCGAGTGGCTGCGCATCCCGTCCGTATCCGCTCAGCCGGAGCACGACGGGGACGTACGGCGCAGTGCCGACTGGCTGTCCGGCAAGCTGACGGAGACCGGCTTCCCGGTCGCCGAGGTCTGGGAGACGGCGGGGGCGCCCGCGGTGTTCGGCGAGTGGCCGTCCGACGACCCGGACGCTCCGACGGTTCTGGTGTACGGACACCACGACGTGCAGCCGGCCGCCCGCGAGGACGGCTGGGACACCGACCCGTTCGAGCCGGAGATCAGGGACGGCCGGATGTACGGGCGCGGAGCGGCCGACGACAAGGGGCAGGTGTTCTTCCACACCCTCGGCGTCCGGGCGCACCTGGCCACCACCGGCCGCACCACGCCCGCCGTGCACCTCAAGCTCATCGTCGAGGGCGAGGAGGAGTCCGGTTCGCCGCATTTCCGAGCCCTGGTCGAGCAGGAGGCGGTGCGCCTCGCCGCCGACGCCGTGATCGTCTCCGACACCGGCATGTGGGACGAGTCGACCCCGACCGTCTGCACCGGCATGCGCGGCCTCGCCGAGTGCGAGATCGAGCTGCACGGCCCCGGCCAGGACATCCACTCCGGATCGTTCGGCGGCGCGGTCCCCAATCCGGCCACCGCCGTCGCCCGGCTCGTCGCGGCGCTCCACGACGAGGACGGCCGGGTCGCGGTCCCCGGTTTCTACGACGACGTGGCCGAACTCACCGACACCGCACGCGCACTCTTCGCCGAGCTGCCGTTCGACGAGGCCACCTGGCTGCGTACCGCCAAGTCGCAGGCGGCGTCCGGAGAGGCCGGCTACTCCACGCTGGAGCGGATCTGGGCCCGCCCGACCGCCGAGGTCAACGGCATCGGCGGCGGCTACCAGGGCGCCGGAAGCAAGACGATCATCCCGTCCTCGGCACGGGTGAAGCTCAGCTTCCGCCTGGTCGCGGGACAGCAGCCGGACCGTGTCCAGAAGGCCGTGCAGGCCTGGGCCGAGGAGCGGATCCCGGCCGGGATCCGCCACCGGATCACCTTCCTCCCCGCCACCCGCCCCTGCCTCACCCCGCTGGACCACCCCGCCCTGCAGGCCGTCGCCCGTGCCATGGGACGGGCGTTCGGCCAGAAGATCAACTTCACCCGGGAAGGAGGCTCGGGACCCGCCGCCGATCTGCAGGACGTGCTCGGCGCCCCCGTCCTCTTCCTGGGCATCTCCGTACCGTCCGACGGCTGGCACGCCCCCAACGAGAAGGTCGAACTCGACCTGCTGTTCAAGGGCGTCGAAACCAGCGCCCATCTCTGGGGCGAACTGGCAGCCGCACTCCGCTGAATCCTCTGAACACCCGATCCATCCCGGGGGAGTAGGAAGCACCTGTGAGCACCTTCGACAACGCCATCACAGACCGGCCCATCGGTCTGACCGCGCCCAGCGGCATCGACCGCGCGGCGCACCACCGCCTCGACGAGGCATGGCTGTCCGCCGCGTGGAGCCACCCGACGACCCGGGTCTTCGTCGTCTCCGGCGGGCAGGTGCTGATCGACGACACCGCCGACGGCACCGAACTCGTGATGACCCCCGCCTTCGAGGCGCCCGTCACCGAGACCCACCGCTACTTCCTCGGCACCGACGAGGAAGGCGTCAGCTACTTCGCGCTCCAGAAGGACTCGCTGCCGGGCCGCATGGACCAGTCGGCGCGCCCCGCGGGCCTGCGTGAGGCGGGCCTGCTCCTCGGCGCCCGTGACGCCGGCCTGATGGTGCACGCCGTGGCGCTGGAGAACTGGCAGCGGCTGCACCGTTTCTGCTCGCGCTGCGGCGAACGCACGGTCATCGCGGCGGCGGGCCACATCCGCCGCTGCCAGGCCTGCGGCGCGGAGCACTACCCGCGCACCGACCCGGCCGTCATCATGCTGGTCACCGACGACCAGGACCGCGCCCTGCTCGGCCGCCAGGTGCACTGGCCCGAGGGCCGCTTCTCCACCCTGGCCGGTTTCGTCGAGCCGGGCGAATCGATCGAACAGTCCGTGGCGCGCGAGGTCTTCGAGGAAGCGGGCATCACGGTCGGCGAGGTCGACTACGTCGCCAGCCAGCCCTGGCCCTTCCCGTCGAGCCTGATGCTCGGTTTCATGGCCCGGGCCACGACGTACGAGATCAACGTGGACGGCGAGGAGATCGAGGAGGCGCGCTGGTTCTCCCGCGAGGAGCTGACCGCCGCCTTCGAGTCGGGCGAGGTCCTGCCCCCGTTCGGCATCTCGATCGCGGCCCGGCTGATCGAGATCTGGTACGGGAAGCCGCTGCCGAGGCCGCGCAGCGCCGGCTGACACCGGCGTACGGACGCGAGCGGGGGAGTGCGGCCGCAGGCCCCCGCTCCCGCCGCTCTACAGTGGACGCGGGCCGTGACTGGCGCTGAGGTGGAGCACCACCGGGGAGCGGCCGCAGAGAACACCGGCAGTCCATGGAGACTGCCGAAGCCGTGCGCCTGGGCGACCGACCACGAACCCGCGATCCCCGCGGCCCCAGTGGCCGACGTGATCGCCCACGCGCCCAGGAGCACCACATGAACCCGACCAGCACGGCTCAGTTGATGGACGGCGCGGGCCTCGCGCGCCGGAGCGTCGAGGAGACCACCGCCGCGGCCGAGGAGATCCGGCTGCGCACCGGGACGGCGCCCTGTCTCGCCACCGTCCTGGTCGGCGAGGACCCGTCCTCGGTGACGTACGTCAGGATGAAGCGCAACCGCTGCGCCCGCGCCGGCATCGAGTCCCGGCACGTGGCCCTTCCGGCCGAATCCACCACCCAGGACGTCGTCGCCGCCGTCACCGCCCTCTCGCAGGACCCGGGAGTGCACGGCATCCTGCTCCAGCACCCGATGGGCCCGGGGGTCGACGAGCGGGCCGCCTTCGAGGCGATCGCCCCGGAGAAGGACGTCGACGGCGTCACCATGCACTCCTTCGCCGCGATGGGCTTCGGCCTGCCGGGATTCGTCTCCTGCACCCCCGGCGGGATCATGCGGCTGCTCGACGCGTACGAGGTCGGCCTCGCGGGCAAGCACGCGGTGGTGGTGGGCCGCAGTGCCATCCTGGGCAAGCCCGCCGGAATGCTGCTGCTGGGCCGCAACGCCACGGTGACGTACTGCCACTCGTACACCGCCGACCTCTCCTCCCTCGTGCGGCAGGCGGACGTCCTGGTGGCCGCGGTGGGCCGGCCGCGCTTCATCACGGGCGCGGACATCAGGCCGGGCGCCGTGGTGATCGACGCGGGCTACAACGAGGGCAACGTCGGTGACGTCGATTTCGCGACCGCTTCCGAGCGCGCGAGCCTGATCACTCCCGTTCCGGGCGGTGTCGGTCCCATGACCATCGCCGTCCTCCTCGAACAGACGGTGACGGCGGCGTCCCGGCAGCTCGGCCTGAGCTGACCCGGTCGGTCGGGCGGGCGTGCCGGCGCTTCTGCGGTGCGTTTCGACAGTGCGTTTCGACGGTGCGTTTCCAGGCGCTTTTCCATGGCGCGTTTCCACGGGGTGGGGCGGCCGCGGCCCGAGGACGTCAGTCCAGCAGGGCGACCGTGAACGTCTCGCGGTGGGCGGCCAGCCAGGCCTGCATGCGGTCCCAGCGCTTCCATCCACCACGCTCGGCCAGCGCTTGCAGGTAGACGGGATCACCGTCGGCCACGCGACGGGTGACGAAGGCCCGACAGGTCTCCGTGGCCTGTTCGATGACACCGGGCAGTCCGGCACGCTCGCCCGGCGGGAGACCGTAGCCGTCGGCGAGGATCCGCAGCCGTGCGGACACATCCGGGCCGCCGGGGTACAGGGGTGCCGCGGACAGCGGGTCGAGCATGGGCACCCAGTAGCGGGCCGTCATGGCGAGGTCCCAGAGAGGACGGCCCGGAGCCGCCAGGTCGAAATCGATGAGGGCGGCGGCTCGACCGTCGCGGAAGACCACGTTCTCCGGACACACATCGTTGTGGCACACCATCGTTCCTCCCGCCGGGTCGGCGAGATCCTGGGGCCATTCGACGTCCGTACCGGCCCCGATGTCCTCGCTCGCCTCATGCAGGCGGCGCAACAGGCGCCCCACCGATTCGAGGGCGGTCGTCGTCAGCACCCAGCCCGGGAACGGTGGCAGAGCCACATCACCAGGGACGAAGGTCAGCTGCTCACGCCCGCCAGCGGTGAGGCCGACGGGAGTCGGAGCAGCGTCGAAGCCGTGCTCCTTCAGCGCGAGGAGGTGGGCATGGAGGCCGGGTGCGTGGCGCGGCGCCGGTCGTTCCACCAACGCACCCCGGCGGAAGACGGCGCCCGCGTTCGCCATGCCGCCGACCAGCGCGCCGTCGGCCTCGCCCTCGGTCGCCACACCGGTCACGCTACCCCCAAACCGGCCTCGTACAGGCGGACATGCAAAGACCCCCGATGCGGCGCCGGGCCGTTCGGGGGGCGGGTGCGTCACAGGGGGCGGACGCCCGGTGCCCTGGGTGTCAGACGCCCAGCGCCTGCTTCACCTGGGCAAGGCTCGGGTTCGTCATGACGACGTCGTCGCCACCGCTGGAGGGAGCCACCAGAACCGTCGGGACCGTCTGGTTCCCGCCGTTCGCCTTCTCGACGAAGGCCGCGGACTCCGGGTCGTGCTCGATGTTGATCTCGGTGTACGCGATGCCCTCGCGGTCCATCTGGCCCTTGAGCCGACGGCAGTATCCGCACCACGTGGTGCTGTACATCGTCACAGTGCCCGGCATGTCTTGGCGCTCCTCTGTCTCTTCGGTCCCGGCAATCCCGTCACATCCCGGCTCGGTCTCCTCCGCCGAGCTCATCACATCCGGCCTACGGATTCGGCCTACGGATTCGGCATCGGAGAAGCCGGGACGTGCGTTGCCGCACGCAAGGTGAACGCGCGTGACCTGGCGCCCATTCCCGACGCCGGTCCCGATTAGTACGACGGATGCGGCACCCCTGTGGACAACTTCCACGCCCGCCCCTTTCGACCTGGCAGCATGGCGGGGTGACATCAGCAACGCATTCCACCCTCTTCCCTCAGGTCCCCGACTCCGCCGACGCCGTCCTCGACGGGCTCGACCCCGAGCAGCGCGAGGTCGCCGTGGCCCTGCAGGGCCCGGTGTGCGTGCTGGCCGGAGCCGGTACGGGCAAGACGCGGGCCATCACGCACCGCATCGCCTACGGGGTCCGCGCGGGGATACTCCAGCCGACGAGTGTGCTTGCTGTCACCTTCACCAACCGCGCCGCCGGCGAGATGCGGGGGCGGCTGCGCCAGCTCGGGGCCGGCGGGGTGCAGGCGCGGACCTTCCACTCCGCGGCCCTGCGCCAGCTCCAGTACTTCTGGCCGAAAGCCGTCGGTGGCGATCTGCCCCGGCTGCTGGAGCGCAAGGTCCAGCTGGTGGCCGAGGCGGCGGCCCGCTGCGGCATCCGGCTCGACCGCAACGAGCTCCGCGATGTCACCAGCGAGATCGAGTGGGCCAAGGTCACCCAGACCGTGCCCGCCGACTACCCGGCCGTCGTCGCCAAGTCGCAGCGGGACGCCCCGCGCGACCCTGCCGAGATCTCCCAGGTCTACGCGATGTACGAGCAGCTGAAGCGGGACCGCACGGTCATGGACTTCGAGGACGTGCTGCTGCTCACCGTCGGCATCCTCCAGGACCGGCACGACATCGCCGACCACGTGCGCAGCCAGTACCAGCACTTCGTCGTCGACGAGTACCAGGACGTCAGCCCGCTCCAGCAGCGGCTGCTCGACCTCTGGCTGGGTGACCGGGACAACCTCTGCGTCGTCGGCGACGCCAGCCAGACGATCTACTCCTTCACCGGAGCCACCCCCGACCACCTGCTGAACTTCCGCACCAGGCACCCCCGGGCCACGGTCGTCAAACTCGTCCGGGACTACCGCTCCACGCCCCAGGTGGTCCACCTGGCCAACGGGCTGCTTGCCCAGGCCCGGGGCAGGGCCGCCGAGCACCGGCTCGAACTGGTCTCGCAGCGCGAGCGCGGTCCCGAGCCCGCCTACACGGAGTACGCGGACGAACCCGCCGAGGCGGAGGGCACCGCACACCGCATCCGTGACCTGATCGCCGCGGGCGTCCCGGCGGGCGAGATCGCCGTGCTCTACCGGGTCAACTCCCAGTCCGAGGTCTACGAGCAGGCCCTGGCCGATGCGGGCGTGCCGTACCAGCTGAGGGGAGCGGAGCGGTTCTTCGAGCGCGCCGAGGTACGGGAAGCGGGCGTCGCACTGCGCGGCGCCGCCCGAGCCGGGGGCAACGACTCCCTGCTGGACGATGCGGAGGGGCTGCCCGCCGAGGTCCGCGCCGTGCTCTCCACCAAGGGCTGGCGGAGCGAGCCGCCCGCCGGGTCCGGGGCGGTGCGCGACCGCTGGGAGTCGCTCGCCGCACTCGTCAGGCTCGCCGAGGACTTCGAACAGGCCAGGCCGGGCGCGACCCTCTCCGACCTGGTCGCGGAACTGGACGAGCGGGCCGCGGCCCAGCACGCCCCCACGGTCCAGGGGGTCACGCTGGCCTCGCTGCACTCGGCAAAGGGCCTGGAGTGGGACGCGGCGTTCCTGGTCGGCCTGACCGAGGGCATGATGCCGATCACCTACGCCAAGACGGACGAGCAGGTCGAGGAGGAGCGCCGGCTGCTGTACGTCGGTGTCACCCGGGCCCGCTTCCACCTCTCGCTGTCGTGGTCGCTGGCCCGCTCGCCCGGCGGCCGGGCCGGCCGCCGCCCGAGCCGTTTCCTGAACGGCCTGCGCCCCGGCTCGGCGGCACCGGGCGGCCGGAGCGCGGCGGGCGGCAGCGGCGGCATCGAGCGCCCGGCGGCGGTCCGGCGCAAGCGGCGCGGACCCGCACTGTGCAGGGTGTGCGGCAAGACCCTCACCGACGCCGGTGAGATGAAGCTGATGCGCTGCGACGACTGCCCGTCGGACATGGACGAGGCGCTGTACGAGCGGCTGCGCGACTGGCGTGCGGCGCGGGCGCAGGAGATCAGCCAGCCCGCCTACTGCGTGTTCACCGACAAGACGCTGATGGCCATCGCGGAGGCGGTGCCGGGCAGCGAGGGCGAACTGGCCGGGATCTCCGGGGTCGGCGCGCGGAAGCTGGGCCGGTTCGGCGCCGCGGTGCTGGACATCTGCGCAGGTGGGGACGGGATGGAGGAGCCCGCGGAGGCCGACGAGGAGGTGTGAGAAAAACTCGTCGAAAAAATAGTTTGCGCCCGCACCAGTCGTCACCATAGGTTCTTAACCACGGGAACAGCGACTTCTCTGAAGCCCTGATCCTGTGCTGTACTTATCCGAATACGCAGGACCGGCCCGCCGGTCCCCCGAGACGCCGAGAGGAGGCGATTGAAGTGATCAGCATCATCGAGACCAACAAAATGACCGATCTCTCGGTCGTCTCCGCCTGCTCGCTCGGCCTCGCCTGCTCTTCGAAGTCTTCGCTGCGTGGCACCGGTATGTCCGGCATCTCCGCCGTCAGCCCGCTGTCCCCGGCAAGCCTTCCCGTGCGGGAGCGCAATGAGCGACCGACCCAGGCACCGGCAGCAGCAGTAGCGAAGGGACAGGCCCAGGCCTATGCCTTTGCGGCCGTCGGTGCGGGAGCGGAAGCCGGAGCCAAGAAGCAGACGACGCACCACCACACGATGTGGGCCTTCCGTGGGCCTGAACCCTGGAGAGATCCAGCCTGATCGACGATCAGGCCGGCGCCTTCAGGGCCGCGGAACCCCACTCGGGATCCGCGGCCCTTTTGTTTTGTCCAAACGGACGAGACAGCGCGAAGGAGCCTCGGGACAAAGCAACACCTGGTACCAGCCGCCCCCCGGCCAACAGGCCGGAAACGACCAGACGAGGACACCACCACCGTGCAACTCGAAGCGCACGCCCCGTCCGTACCGCCTTCCGACACGATCCCCCCGCCCGGCCTCACGGAGGACTCCACCTTGACCCCGCTCACTGCGCTCACCGCGCTCGACGACGCCATCGAGAACCTCGGCGTCCCCGTCCCCTGCCGCGCCTACGACCCGGAGGTCTTCTTCGCCGAGTCCCCGGCCGACGTCGAGTACGCCAAGTCCCTCTGCCGCACCTGTCCGCTCGTCGAGGCCTGCCTCGCCGGTGCCAAGGAGCGCCGCGAGCCGTGGGGTGTCTGGGGTGGCGAGCTCTTCATCCAGGGCGTCGTCGTTGCTCGCAAGCGTCCGCGTGGCCGTCCGCGCAAGAACCCGGTCGCGGCGTGATCGCCGACCTGGGGGTTGCGGCCCCCAAGCCCATGAAGCGCATCGGAACCATCGACCGTCCCCAGACCCACGACCCGCGAAACCAGGACCCCATGACCATCCCCACGAGGGAGCCCGTCGGCTCCGCGACACCGGACGTCACCATCATCGGCGCGAACGACTCGCGTCAGAACAGGACCCGTGAGATGCAACTCATCCCAGAAGCCCTGGCTCGTGCTCATATGCACGACCGCCTGCGGGAAGCCGACGCGGAACGCCAGGCCGTGCGCCTGGTCAACGCGCGGCGGATGCAGCGCCGCGCCGAGCGCGCCTCGATGCGTGCCCGGCGTGCGCTGGCCATGGCGGTCATGCACTGAGCCGAGCAGGCCCCAGCCCCGGCGGTACCGAACACACCCAGCAGGACCGCACACCAGCAGTACGGAACACCGGCAGGACCGCTGCGGGTCAGCCGCTCTCTGACCCGCAGCCATCAGTACCCACCCACTTCACGAC
>NZ_JBHVWF010000103.1:0-30984 GCF_042882365.1 Streptomyces sp. NPDC058221
AAACACCCCCCCTCTCTTGGGGGCGTCGGTTTTTTTTTTTAACCCCCCCCCCGGGGGGGCCGGCCCGGGGGGGGGGGCGGGGGGCGCCGGCGGCCCCCCCCCCCCCCCTCTGTGCTCCGGGCCCGTGAACTTGGCACGCGCTTTACGCGCCGTCCGCAACCGCGGCGCCCGACTCGATGTCTTTATAAATGTTGAATCCTTGAAGTAGTGACGCGAGTGGAGCAGGACATGCGGCGGGGCAAGGGCGTTATAGGGATCGCGTTGCTGGTGAGTGCGGTACTGGCGGGCACCAGCGCATGCGGCGGCAAGTCGTCGGGCTCGGACACCGCCGCCGACGGCGCGAAGGGCGGCGCGTCGGCGAGTGCGTCCGCGCGTCCGTCGCCCACGCACCCCACGGGCCCGCCGATGCTGCTCGACTCGATCGCGCCGCTGGACAAGGCGACGGTCGGTGTCGCCATGCCCATCTCCGTGGTCTTCACCAACCCGGTGGCCGCCTCGGCCCACAAGAACATCGAGAAGCACCTCAAGGTCTCCGCCTCGGTCCCCACCAACGGGGCCTGGCACTGGATGGGCGACAAGCGGGTCGACTGGCGTCCGGAGAACTACTGGAAGACCGGCACCAAGGTGCGGCTCGACGCCGATCTGAAGTACGTCTCCAACGGCAGCGGCCGCTACGGCACCCACCCCTACACCCACTCCTTCACCATCGGTGACGACGTCCGGGCCGACGCCTCGGTCACCGGCCACACCATGAAGGTCACCCGTAACGGCGCCGCTGTCCGGACGCTCTCCATCAACGCGGGCAGCGCCGAGTACCCGACCTGGAACGGCACGATGGCCGTGATCGACAAGCAGGAGAAGGTCCACATGACGTCCTGCAGCGTCGGTATCAGCTGCAACAAGGGCGATGCGAACTACTACGACCTGACCCTGCCCTGGGACATCCACCTCACCCAGTCGGGCACCTACGTCCACTTCTCCACCGGCGACACCAACCCGGGCAGCGGCAGCGCGCTCGGCTCGCACGGCTGCGTGCACCTCTCGCTGTCCGACGCGAAGTGGTTCTACGGCCAGGTCAAGCAGGGCGACCCCATCACGGTCACCGGCTCCCCGCGCGCCAAGGCGTCGGCGGACAACGGCTACGCCTCCTTCAACCTGTCGTGGTCGCAGTGGCTGGCCGGGAGCGCGAACGGCGCACAGACCACGGCCGGCCTCTAGAGACGCGAACGGCGCAACGCCCGGCCGACGGGGTCCTGACGGACCCTTCCGGCCGGGCGTCGTGCTGTTCGCGCGGGCTCAGGCGTGCAGGGCCAGCGCGCCCTTCGCCGGGACGGACGCCGTCACGGTGCCGTCGTCGCCGACCTCCACGGTGTTGCCGTCGCAGGCGTCCGGGGAGGCCTGCGCCACGTTGCAGTAGGTGCCGGCCGGGAGCGACGTGGTGAACGACTGCTCAAGGGTGTCGTCGCCGTTGTTGATGGCCACGAAGCCCTTGTCGCCGCGTCCGAAGGCGATGGCCGACGATCCGTTGTCCCACCAGTCGGTCAGCTCGGCGCCCTCGGTGGCGTTGTGGAAGCCCACCATGCCGGTGATCGCCGTCTGGGCGTGCACGCAGGTCCAGCCGTCGCCTCCGCAGGTTGCCGCGCCGCCGCTGGGCGGACCGGCGTCCTTGTCCGACCACTCGTAGCCGGAGAAGACGTTCGGGGAGCCGTAGGGCGAGGCCAGCATGAAGACGTTGGCCAGGGTGTAGGCCGAACCGTCCTTGTACGTCAGCGTGGAACCGTTGCGCTCGGTGTCCCAGTTGTCCACGAACGTACGGGCGTTCGCGCTCGCCAGCTTGCCGTCGGCGACGCTCTTCAGTCCGGTGAGGGAGCCGCCCTGGAAGGCGCTCTTGAGATGGCCGCCGTAGCGGAACTCGTCGACGTCCCCCACGCCCGTGTACTCGTCGGGCTGTACGGCCTCGCCGCCGCCGTAGATGACCTCGGTGACCCAGAAGCCCGGGTCGGCCATCTTGCCCTTGATCGCGGAGATGTCGTCGGCCGCCATGTGCTTGGCGGCATCGATGCGGAACCCGTCGACGCCCAGGGTGCGCAGGTCGGAGAGGTAGGCGGCGATGGTCGACCGGACGGCGTCGCTGCCGGTGTCGAGGTCGGCCAGGCCGACCAGTTCGCAGGTCTGGACGTCGTCGCGGTCGCCGTAGTTGCTGATGTCCTTGCGGCAGGCGTGGAAATCCTGGTCCTGGAAGTATCCCGGGTAGGTGTACTTCGTGTACTCCGTGCCGCCGGTCCCGGTCCCGGAGCCGGACGACATGTGGTTGATGACGGCGTCCGCGACGACCTTCACACCGGCCGAGTGGCAGCTCTCCACCATCGAGCGGAAGGAGTCACGGTCGCCGAGGCGTCCGGCGATCTTGTAGCTGACCGGCTGGTACGAGGTCCACCACTGGTCGCCCTGGATGTGCTCGGAGGCGGGCGAGACCTCCACATAGCCGTAGCCGGCCGGACCGAGCGAGTCGGTACAGGCCTGGGCCACCGCGTCGTACTTCCACTCGAACAGGGTGGCGGTGACGGTCTTGTCGCCCGGCGGGGTCGCCTGCGAGGTCCAGGGGGCGAGGGCGGTGATACCGGCGGCGGCCACCAGGCCGGCCAGTGTCGCGCGAGCGGCGCGGGAACTCATCTGCGGCTCCTTCGGTCGCGGGTACGGGCGAGCCCGTACCCGTCGTGGGCAGCCACGCGCCTGGCCACCGTGGGGGGAGTTCGGAGCCTGCCGTTCCAGCGATGGACACGTCAAGAGTTACGCAAGAATTTCCAGCATGTTTCTGAAATCACTTGCAGGGAAGACCGGTTGGGGAGGCGGGCGGAGTGCGCCCGCCTCGCGGCCGTCCGCCGTCACTGGTCCCGGCGATGCACCGCGACCACCGCCAGCACACCTGCCACCAGTGCCCAGAGAGCGTAGACCGTCCACGCTCCGCCGGCCCCCCACGGAAAGAGTTCGCCGGCGTGCTGCGTCTCCGTGCCCGTCAGGCGCTCCCACGCGCTGTAGGGCAGGGTGTGCTGGAGCACCGCTGTCAGGTGGCGGCGGGAGCTCAGGACGATGGGGAGCAGGAGCAGCACCACCACACATCCGACGATGGAACCCCCGGTGTGGCGGAGCACCGTGCCGATCGCCAGACCCGCGAGCGCGGCCACCGGGGCGAGCAGCGCGGAGGCCACGATGATGCGCAGGGCGTCCGGGTGGCCGAGGGAGACCGAGGCGTTCCGGCCGGAGAGGATCGCCTGGGTGGAGGCGAACGAGGCCGCGGCGACGAGTGCGCCGAAGACGGTGGTGACCGCGGCGAGGACGAGCACCTTGGCGGCCATCACCGAGCGCCGGGCCGAGACCGCGGTGAACGTGGTGCGGATCAGACCGGTGCCGTACTCGCCGGTGACCGATACGGCGCCGATGGCGGCGACGGCCAGCACCAGCACCGTGGCGGCGTTCCCGGTGAAGGCGTCCATGAGCGGTGAGCCGTTGGCCATGAAGGACTCGCGGCCGTGCTCGTCGTACTCGTACCAGTACTTGTAGTGGTCGTACGCCGTACCGGCGTTGAACGCGACGACGGCCAGCGCGGTGATCACGTACAGCCAGGGGGTCGAGCGCAGCGACCACATCTTGAGCCACTCGGCGGCCAGCAGGTCACCGAATCGGGCGCGGGGCCCGTCGTGCGCCACGCGGACTGCGGGCGTGGTCGTCGCCGTGGTCATCGGGGGTCTCCTGCGAGGTATTCGACGCTGTCTGCGGTGAGTTCCATGAACGCCTCCTCCAACGAGGCTCTGGAGGTCGTGAGTTCGTGCAGCAGGACGCGGTGCCGGAAGGCCAGTTCACCGATCCGTGCAGCGGTCAGGCCGGTCACCGTGAGGCGGCCCCCGTCCGGTTCCACCGAGGCCCCCTCGGCGGTGAGCAGCGGGGTGAGGGTCGCGGCGTCGGGAGTGCTCACGGTCACGCTCAGCCGGGTGCCCCGGGCGGCGAACGCGGACAGGCTCTCGGCTGCGATGAGTTCGCCGCGGCCGATGACGACGAGCCGGTCGGCGGTGTTCTCCATCTCGGTCATCAGGTGACTGGAGACGAACACCGTGCGGCCCTCCGAGGCAAGGCGGCGGAACAGTCCTCGCACCCACAGCACCCCCTCCGGGTCGAGGCCGTTGAGCGGTTCGTCGAAGAGCAGCACCGGCGGGTCGCCGAGGAGCGCGGTGGCGATGCCGAGCCGTTGGCGCATCCCGAGCGAGAAGCCGCCGATGCGCAGTCGGGCGGCTTTGGCAAGGCCGACTTCCTGGAGCAGTGCGTCGACCCGGGTGCGCGGGATGCCGTTGCTGCGCGCCAGTACGGCGAGGTGGGCGCGGGCGGTACGGCCGCCGTGGACGTCGCCCGCGTCGAGGAGTGCGCCGACGTGACGCAGCCCGCGCGGGTGGTGGCGGAACGGCCGGCCCTGGAGGGTGGCCGTCCCGGCGGTGGGCTCGACCAGGCCCAGGAGCATGCGCAGGGTGGTCGTCTTGCCGGCCCCGTTGGGCCCGAGGAAGCCGGTGACCTCGCCCGGCCGTACGGTGAATGTGAGGTCCTTGACGGCGGTGGCAGCGCCGTATCGCTTGGTCAGTCCGTTGACTTCGATCACGCTGTCCACAGTCCTGTGCGCAGGCCCCGTTCGTCATCGGACCGCCGTCGGCACCTGCCGGGAGCGCGTGTCGACCGTGGGTGTACGACCGTGGTCCGATGCCGGGCCCGGCGGCGGTGGCTACGATCGGCGCATGTCCCCGTCGCCGCCTGCCGTGCCCCTGTTCAAGCGCGTACCGCCGGGCGCCTGGGTGGCGGTCGCCTGGTGCGTGGGGGTGGCGCTCACCGTCCTCATGCGGGTCCAGCTGCCCGGCGAGTCCGAGCCCTCCGTCATGCCTGGCGTGCTGCTCTACCGCTGGGACGGTCTGCTGACGCAGGCGATCGCCTCGGCGATGCTGGCCGGCGGCTGTGTGCTGACGGCGCGGCGTCCGCTGGCCTCCCTCTCGCTGGTGCTCGCCGCCGCCGCCTTCGCCACGGTCTCGCTGAGCGTGGGCGAGATCCCGCTCGCGCAGTTCCTGGCAGTCGATGTGCTGCTGTGCTTCATCGGCGCCACCCGCCCGCTGAAGACCGGCCTCATCGGCCTCGGCCTGGCGCTCGCCGTGCTGGGCGGCTTCGTCGCCACCCGGTTGCTGTCCGGGTGGTTCGCCGGTACGTCGGCGGAGCTGACCGTCGCGCTGACGGCGGTCGTGGCCTGGCTGGCCGGCCGCTCGGTGCACGAGGCACGCCGGCACGACGCGGACCTGACCGCGCAGGCGGCCCGGCAGGCGATCACCGCCGAACGGCTGCGCATCGCCCGCGAGATGCACGACATGGTCGCGCACAGCGTCGGCATCATCGCCCTCCAGGCGGGAGCGGCGGCCCGGGTCGTGCACACCCAGCCGGACGCGGCCCGCGAGGCGATGAGCGCGGTGGAGACCGCGGGCCGGGAGACGCTGTCGGGGCTGCGCCGGATGCTCGGTGCACTGCGGCAGGACGGGCCGGACCCCGAGGGTCCGCTGCGGGAGGCGGCGCCGCTGCACCCGGCGGAGGGGATGGCGGACGTCGACCGGCTGGCGCGTGCCACCACCGCGGCCGGTGTCCGGGTGGAGGTTCGGTGGCAGGGCGAACGGCGCCCACTGCCGCCGGACATCGATTTGTCGGCATTCCGCATCATCCAGGAGTCGGTGACCAACGTGGTCCGGCATGCGGCCACCGGTTCCTGCCGGGTGTCGGTCGAGTACGGATCCGAAGAGCTCGGCATCGAGGTCGCGGACCGCGGCCGGGGCCCGGGCCACTCCGCGGACACCGGGTTCGGGCTGATCGGTATGCGCGAGCGGGTCGCCCTGCTGCACGGCGAGTTCACCGCCGCCCCACGCCCGGAGGGCGGCTTCCGGGTGACGGCCCGGCTGCCGGTGCCGGAGGGGGACGCGGCATGAGCGACCGGGACGGGACCGCCCCGGTGCGGGTGCTGCTCGCCGACGACCAGCCACTGGTGCGGGCGGCGCTGCGCATGGTCATCGCCGACCTCCCCGACATCGAGGTGGTGGGCGAGGCGGGGACGGGCGACGAGGCGGTGCGACTGACCGGGCAACTGGCCCCCGACGTCGTCGTGATGGACATCCGGATGCCGGGGCTGAACGGCATCGAGGCCACCGAACGGATCACCGCGGGGTCCGGTACCGCGCATGTGCTGGTCCTCACCACGTTCGACGACGACGAGTACGTCTACGGCGCCCTGCGCGCCGGCGCGGCCGGATTCCTGGTCAAGGACATGGCGCTGGACGACATCCTGGCTGCGGTCCGGGTGGTGGCGGCCGGGGACGCCCTGATCGCGCCGAGTGTCACCCGCCGGCTGATCAAGGACTTCGCGGGGCGCCCCGCGACGGCGGCGCCGCAGCGGCCGCTCACCGCGATCACCGAACGGGAGCGCGAGGTGCTGGTGCTGGTCGGCAGCGGGCTGTCCAACGCGGAGATCGCGGAGCGGCTGTTCATCAGCGTCGCCACCGCGAAGACGTATCTGACCCGGCTGCTCGCCAAGCTGAACGCCCGGGACCGGGTGCAGCTGGTCATCATCGCGTACGAGGCGGGCCTGGTCTCCCCGGGCCCCCCAGCCCCTTCCGGCCCCACCGCCGGCCGTTAAAGCCCCGCCGCCCCCTCAAACCCCACCGCCGACCGTTCAAGCCCCGCCGGCGATTGAGGCGCGGGGTCCGGGGCGGAGCCCCGGCCAGAACGGCGAGCCCCCGTCTGCCCCGGGGCACCCAGGCACCCGGCCCCTGGGCACCCGGCCCCTGGGCACCCGGCCCCTGGGCACCCGGCCCCCTGGGCACCCGGGCGCCTGGGCGCGCCAGGCGCCTACAGCCACCCCTTCTCCCGCGCCATCCGAACCGCCTCCGCCCGATTCCGCGCCGCCGTCTTCTGGATCGCCGTCGAGAGGTAGTTGCGGACCGTCCCCTGCGACAGGTGCAGCACCGCCGCGATCTCCGCGTTGGTCGAACCGTCCGCCGCCGTGCGCAGCACCTCGCGCTCCCGCTCGGTCAGCGGGCTTGCCCCGTCGGCGAGTGCGGCAGCGGCGAGGCTCGGGTCGATGACGCGTTCACCGGTGAGTACCTTGCGTACCGCTTCGGCGAGCTGGGACGCGGGGGCGTCCTTCACCAGGAACGCGTCCGCCCCCGACTCCATCGCGCGGCGCAGGTAGCCGGGCCGGCCGAAGGTGGTGACGACGACGACCTTCACGTCCGGGAGTTCGCGGTGCAGCTCCGCCGCCGCGTCGATGCCCGTCATACCGGGCATCTCGATGTCCAGGAGGGCCACGTCGACATCGTGGTCCCGGGCAGCGGCGAGCACCTCGTCGCCGCGGGCGACCTGGGCGACCACCTCGATGTCGGGCTCCAGACCGAGCAGCGCGGCCAGGGCTTCGCGCACCATGGACTGGTCCTCGGCAAGGAGGAGTCTGATCATGCTCATTCCCGGGATCCTAGGCCGGATTCGAGCGGCACGCCGAGGGCGAGGGTGAAGCCCTTTCCGGAGCGGGAGTTGGTGGCCCGGCTGGTCAGTGTCCCGCCGACGGCGTCGAGGCGCTCCGCGATGCCGGTGAGGCCGTTGCCCGGTGTCGTCCCGGAGGCGCCGCGGCCGTCGTCGGCGACGGTGAGTTCGAGGACCCGCCCGTCCAGGGTCTGGCGCGGGACGAGGGTGACCGTGCAGCTCCGGGCGCCGCTGTGGCGTACGACGTTGGTGACGGCTTCCCGCAGCGCCCAGGCGAGTACCTCCTCCTGCTTCTCGGGGAGGTACTCGGGCGGCTCGGCCGGGATGTCGGCGGTGATTCCGGCGGCGGCCAGCGCGGTGCGGGCACCGGCCAGTTCGCCGGGGAGGGTCGGGCGCCGGTAGCCGGTGACGGCGCTGCGCACGTCCACCAGGGCCTGCCGGCTGACCCGTTCGATGTCGGCGACCTGTGCGGCCGCCTGCTCCGGGTTGGCGGGGAGCATCCGCCCGGCCAGTTCGCTCTTGAGGGTGATCAGCGAGAGGGAGTGACCGAGCAGATCGTGCAGATCCCGGGCGAGACGCAGCCGTTCCTCGTTGGCGGCGAGCTGGGCGACGGTGGCCCGGGCCTCGCGGAGCTGGATGGTGGTGAGGATCATCTGCCGGATGCCGGTCATCGAGAAACCGCCGAGCAGCGCCGGGAAGACCAGTGCCGTGATGATCTCGCGCGGGTGGTCACCGGCCAGGCCGATGCCGATGAGTACGGCGGCGGCGGCCGGGATCAGCCAGCGGGCCGTCCGCAGGGGCAGTGCGGCCCCCGCGCAGACCGAGACGTACACGAAGAGGACCAGCCACGCGCTGCCGAGCGTCAGGGACAGCGTGACGGCGAGGGCGCTGAGGAAGGCGAGCACGATCCGGACCTGTACCGGGCTGAGCATCCTCGGCGAGGGACGGAAGACGAGAAGCAGATAGCAGCCGACGAAGACCACCAGTCCGAGGATGCCGAGCGCGGTCGCCCACGCGGTGTGGGCGCCATCGGCGAGATCCTTGATCGGCGCGCTCATGAAGGCGAGCCAGACGCCGATCCAGAGGCTCTTGATCCCGGCCTGTTTGCGGTTCCCCGGCGGGCTCCCGATGCCCACGGACGTCTCGTCTTCTTCCTTCACGCCTTCAGGGTGTCCTTCCGGTAGAGCCAGGCCGCACCGCCCGCGAAGAGCAGGAAGTAGACGCAGAGGATGGCGATGTCCTTGCCGTGCGGCGCGCCGCCCATCTCGACGGCCTGGCCGAGTGCAGCGTACGCGTGCGTGGGCAGCCACTCGGAGATGTTCTGGATCCACTGCGGGAAGGTCGCGGTGGGCATCCACAGACCGCCGAGGATGGAGAGCGCGAAGTAGATGAGCATCGTGATCGGGCGGACCGCGTCACCGCTGGCGAGGTAGCCGATGGCGACCCCGAGGGCGGCGAAGACCAGCGAACCGGCCCAGATGAGGCCGGTGAGGGCCAGCCACTGCCAGGCTTCGAACCGTACGTGCTTGGCGGAGGCCGCGACGAGGAAGACGACCACGATGCAGGGCAGGGTGACCATCGCGGCACTGGCGATCTTGGCCAGGACGTAGCCGCGGCTGGGCAGCGCGGTCAGCCGGAGCTGGCGGACCCAGCCCTTCTCGCGCTCCTTGGCGATGCGCTCGCTGTTGCCCATCAGGACGGCGGTCAGCGCACCGAAGGAGGCCATCGAGACCATGAAGAACGACTGCAGGGTCAGATCGGTGTTCGGCACCTTGTCGGTGGTGTTCTGGGTGCCGGAGATCAGCACGTAGAGCACCGACGGATAGATGATCGAGAAGAACATGAACTTCTTGTTCCGCAGGGTGCGGGTGACTTCGAGCTTGATCAGTGTGTTCATGCGGTCCTGGCCTCCTCGGCCTCGGTGATGGCGACGAAGGCCTGCTCCAGTCCGAGTCCCGCGACTTCGAGCTCGCGCGGGTAGAGGCCGAGACCGTAGACGGCGTGCACGGTCGCGTCGGCGTTGTGCGACTGGATACGGATCCGCCGGCCGGTGATGTCGAGCGAGGAGAGGAACGGCAGGGCCCGCAGAGCCTCTTCGTCGATCCGGCCCTCCAGCTCGAAGGAGATCCGGCGGGCCCCGGCCATGGCCTTGATCTCGGCCGCGCTGCCGTCGGCGAGCATCCGGCCCTTGTGCAGGACCAGGACGCGGTCGGCGATGGCGTCGGCCTCTTCGAGGTAATGGGTGGCGAACAGCACGGTGCGGCCCTGGTCGGCCTGCTCGCGCATGGTGGCCCAGAAGGCCTGCCGGGCGGTGACGTCCATCCCGGTGGTCGGCTCGTCGAGCACGATCAGGTCGTTGGCCCCGGCGGTGGCGAGCGCGAACCGTACGCGCTGCTCCTGCCCGCCGGAGAGCTTGTTGACCATGCGGCCGGAGATCGAGGCGATACCGGCCCGCGACAGCACCTCGTCCACCGGGTAGGGCCTGGGGTGCAGATCGCAGACGAGACCGACCAGCTCCTTGACGGTGACCTCCTCCATCAGGCCGCCGGTCTGCAGCATCGCACCGACGCGGCCGGCCGCGATGGCCGCCTGTGGGGTGGTGCCGAAGAGACGGACCGTCCCGGAGTCGGCGGTACGCAGGCCGAGGAGGAGGTCGAGGGCGGAGGACTTGCCCGCGCCGTTGGGGCCGAGGAGCGCCACGGTCTCGCCGGGGTGCAGGTCGAGGGTGAGCGCGTCCACGGCGCGCACGTCACCGTATGCCTTGCTGACCTGGTCGAAGCTGACCACGGCGGTCTTCGCCTCGGTGGCTTCGGGGGCTGTCGTTGTCATGGGTCAAGACTGACAAAACAGGGTGCGCGCCCGGCAGGGTCACGGGTCGTGAATCCGGGATGACAGATGTCATGCCGTACGTGTGACGGGCGCCGCGGACCGCACGGACATACGCCGCCGCCCCCGCCGGAGGTCCGGTCGGGGGCGGCGTGCGGTGCTGGCCGGTGTCAGCCGTTGCCGCCGAGGTCGATCGTGACGGTCCGCTCGGCGGGGGTCTTGCCGAGCAGCGCGCCCCTCATGGCGAAGGCCACGTCGTCCGCGCTGAGCTGGTGCTTCGTTCCGTCGCCCTTGGTGACCATGATGCCGTCGAAGACCCCTTCGCAGAGGGTGTCGATGGCCTTCTTGTCGTAGTGGTCACTGAGCTTGGTGCCGTTGTCGACCGGCAGCATCGAGAGGATCTTCGGCAGCGACTTGGCCGGGCCGAACTGGATCTGCTTGGCCCCGGCCTTGATCGTGATCAGACCGGACATCGCGGGCTGTGCGAACTCCTTCATCGCCCGGTTCAGTTCGGCCTGATTGATGGTGGGCTCGCGGGTGACGACCGGAAGCTCGACGGTGGCCGTCCGGCCCGTCTCCACCTGGGCCCGGTAGGCGTCGCGCACCGATCCCATCGACTGGTTGACGTCGAGCGCCTTGCCGGCCTTGCCCGGTACGGCGACGGCCTTGCCCGGCTCGAACCTGATCGTGCCGTTGCTGGCCGAGCCCGAGGCGCCGGCCAGGTCGGTCAGTGCGACTCCGAGCTTCTCCTGGTCGACCGGGATGACCGGGTCGATATCGCGCTTGCCGCCGAAGAGGGAACCGATGACGGAGACCGGGTTGTAGTCGCTGCCCGCCGCGCCGCGCACGGTCGCCTGGCTGTCCAGGGCGAGTCCGGCCTTGTCCGGTGCGATCTGCGTCTTCCTGCCGTCCACGCTCAGCTGGAGCGGGGACTTGGCCCGCTTGCCGAGAGCCGCGTCCAGCTTCTCGACGGCGTCCTCCTTCGTGCCGCCGCCGATGTCGACGCCGAGGACGGTGGTGCCCTTGGGGACGTCGGAGTGGTTCATCAGCAGCCCGGCGCCGTAGGCGACCACGAGCAGACAGACGGCGGCCACGCCGAGCAGGACCAGCTTCGAACGGCCCTTCTTCGCCGGGGCCTTCGCCGCGGCGGGCTCCGGGGCGGGGCGGGCGGGCGCGGGCGCCTGGGCCGCGAATCCTCCCGGGCCGGCCGGGCCGGTGCCCATCGGGTTCTCCGGGACCCGCGGTGTGAGATCGGGGCCCGGGAACGGCGGCGGCGTCGCGCGGTGCTCCGACGGCACCACCGGGATGCCGCTGTTCAGCGTGTCACCCGAGACGTTGTCACCGGAGCCGGAGCCCACGGGCGGGAACTGCGGCGTGAGGACCGCGGTGTCGTCGGACATCCGCGGCGGTACGCCACCGGGGCCGCCGGGCGCCTTCGGTCCGCCCGGTCCGCCCGGTCCGCCGGGCCGCTGGCCGAAGGGGCCGGGGCCGTCGAGGTTGGGGGTGAGCGGGGAGCTGCCCGTGGCCGGTCCCGTGGTGGGTCCGGAGGGGCCGGGCGTACGGATGCCGAGATTGGGCGTGGAGCGCGGACCACCGGGGCCGTCGGAGCCGTCGGACCCGGGCGCGCCCGGGTCGCCGGCGCGCTGGGGACCGTCGGAGAAGTACGGCAGATCGGCGCGCGGGCCGGCCGGCGGGGTGGCCCGCTCGGGGCCCGGACCGTCCGGCCGTCCGGCGGGACCGGCGGCGAAGAAGCCCGCGCCGTTCGTACCGGCACCGCTCGCACCGGCACCGTTCGGATTGGCACCGTTCGGGCCCGTTACGTTCGCGCCCGCCCCGTTCGTGCCACCGCCCGGCGAAGGGCTGCCCGGCGAAGCGCCCCCGGACGTATCCGTCGAGGAGCCCGTCGGGGGCTTGCGCGGCGCGAACCAGTCGCTGCCGCCCTTCTCCCTGGCCGGCTTCTCGGGAGCGGGTTCCGCCGCGGGGGCGGCCCCGTCCCGGGCGTCGGGTCCCGGCGCGGCCGGTGGCCCCTGCGCGCCGTCGGGCGCGGCCGCGCCCGGGCGCGGGGTGCTGCCCGTGCGCTCGTTGCCGGGGCCGCCGTCCGCGTCGCTCATGGGCGTGCGCATGACGACAGGCGGGATCGGACGCGAGCCGGGGATGTTGATCCGGATACGCGTCGTCAGCGTCGTCTCCGTCCTCGGCTCTTCGGGCTGAGGCGGATCCGCAGGCTCCGGGGTCTCCTCCGGGGCATCCTGCGAAGGGTGCAGCGACGGATACTGGCGGGATCCGTACGGCGGCGTACCCGAGGGGTACGCGGCTCCTCCGCGGCCCTGGGGCCCGGAGGACGAACTGTCAGTTTCACGACTCAAAGCAGGTTCTCCCGATTGGCTCCGCCGCCCGTACTTCCCCCGTGCCGCAGGCCAGGGGACGGCTCGGCGCGCGAACCACCTTACTGGCCGCGGCCGACAGACACCCCGCGACCGGGGGAAACGACTGCGCACCCCCCGGACGGACAGGGGGCATTACGGGATCGGACGTGGCACATTACTTGCCAGGTCGGCCGCTGTCGGCACCCGGTTGGGGTGACCGCGACATGGTGGCACAGATCACAGCGACGACCATCCCGCCCAGCATGAAGAGGGCGAGGCCCAGTTCGTCACCGAAGACATAGTCGCCCTCAGGGCGTCCGCCCAGCAGAACAATGACCGAAATCAGCCAGCCCGCGGCGGGGGCCAGGGCGCCGGGCTGCGTACCCATGACGACGCGGCCGCCGTAGAAGAGTCCACCGGAGGCGAGCAGTGCGAGGAGCAATCCGCCCGGGAACCAGGCGGCTTGGACCAGCGTTCCGGCGATTCCGACGACCGCCCCGAGGACGGCGAGGCCGATCAGGGCGGGGATCCGGCGCGGGTTGAGGGGAGCCGCCAGGCCGGTGGCCGGAATGTCCCTCGGAGGCGCGTTGGTCCGTGCGGCCCGCTGCCTGTTGCTGCTCACTGGTCCGCTCCTGTCACACCGGCGAAGAGGTCGTGTTCCCGCGTACCGGCGGGGGCGCCCGGCGCGCCGCTCACCAACTCGTAGTACTCGGTGGTGAGGACGGGCTGGCCCAGGTCGTTCGACAGGGCGAAGAAGGGGCCGCTCAGTGCGATCTGGGTGGCGTGCGCCCGCATCGCCGCCGTCTTGGCCGCCGCGTGGGCGGTGCCGTCGATCTCGGTGGTGATCAGGATGTCGTCCACCACACCCGGTACGTCGTCGATCGCGGCGATGCCCGGGAAGGCGTCGGGAGCACTCGCCCGCAGCTGCGCGAAGGCGTCATCGGCGACCGTGCGCGGCACCCGGTTCCAGTAGACCTTGGCGATGGCGTGCGGCGTACCGGAGCCGGCCCGGTACGCGGGGTCGGCGGCCAGCTCCGCGGCGCGCGTCGCGACCCGGTGCGCCTGGATGTGGTCGGGGTGCCCGTAGCCGCCGTCGGGGTCGTAGGTGACCAGGACCTGGGGGCGGACCGAACGGATCACCTCCACGAGGTACCCGGCGGCCTCGTCCACGTCGGCGGACCAGAAGGCGCCGGGGCGGCGGTTCTGCTCGGCGCCCATCATTCCGGAGTCGCGGAAGCGGCCGGGGCCGCCGAGGAAGCGGTGGTCGGTGACCCCCAGTTCCTTCATGGCCGCCGTGAGTTCACGCTGCCGCCAGGGGCCCAGACCGTCGTCCCGGTCGGCTGCCAGATGCGCGAGCGAAGGCGGGATGATCTCCCCCTCCTCACCGAGCGTGCAGGTCACCAGCGTGACCAGGGCGCCGTCGGCGGCGTACCTGGCCATGGTGGCGCCGTTGTTGATCGACTCGTCGTCGGGGTGCGCGTGCACCAGGAGCAGACGCCGGGCGGGAAGGTCCGTCATGGGGACCACCCTACGAGCCGGCGGCCCCCATGGCCGACGGCGCCCACGCACGGGGCGCCGACGAACCGCGGACGGTTGCCGCGCTCAGAATTTGAGCCCTCCGATCATGCCCGCCACATTCGTCGTCACCTCGGAGATGGTGGGCGCGACGGACGAGCTGGCGAGATAGAAACCGAGCAGCACGCAGACCACCGCATGTCCGCCCTTCAGCCCGGACTTCCGGACCAGCAGGAAGACGACGATCGCCAGCAGCACCACCGCCGAAATCGAGAGTGCCACGGCGGTTCACCTCCATCAGTACGGTCGGGGACGGGCAGCACGCGTGGAGCCAGCAGGTTCATACCCACCGAGCGCTACGGATCATAACTATCCGTGGCAAGGCATTGATCGGGGCACGGCAGCACGAGGGGCGCACGCGCGGGGGGTCGGCGATAGGTTCGGCACATGACTTCGGCAGAGATCACCTTCCCGCTCCAGCTGGCCCGGACGATGCGCTTCACCCTGGGCGCACCGCGCGCTTTCACCGTGTCACCCGATGGTGAGCGGGTGATCTTCCTGCGCTCTGGTTCGGGCACGGACCGGACGGGCCGGCTCTGGGTGCTGGACCTGACCGGCGACGGCGCACCGCGGGAGCGGGTCGTGGCCGATCCCGAGGTGCTGCTCGGCGGTTCGGCGGAACGGCTTTCCGCGCAGGAGCGGGCCAGGCGCGAGCGGAGCCGCGAGGGGTCGTCCGGGGTCGTGGGCTACGCGGTGGACGCCGCGGCCGAGTTGGCGGCGTTCGCCCTCTCCGGGAAGGTGTACGTCGCGGATCTCCGGGCGGGAGGGGCGCGCGCCCTGCCCGTGCCGGGTCCGGTGATCGATCCGCGCCCCTCCCCCGACGGACGGCACATCGCCTACGTGTCCAAGGGCGCGCTGCACGTCGTGGGAGCCGGGGGCGAGGACGACAGGGCGCTCCTTGAGCCGGAGGACGCGCAGATCTCCTACGGTCTCGCGGAGTTCATCGCGGCGGAGGAGATGCAGCGCTCCCGGGGCTTCTGGTGGTCGCCGGAGTCGGACCGGCTGCTCGTCGCCCGGGTCGACGACAGCCCGGTGCAGCGGTGGTGGATCGCCGATCCCGCGCACCCGGAGCGCAAGCCCGCCGAGGTCGCGTACCCGGCGGCCGGGACGCCCAACGCCGTGGTGCAGCTCTTCGTCACGGACCTGGCCGGCAAGCGCACCGAAGTGGTCTGGGACCGGGCCCGGTTCCCGTATCTGGCGCAGGTGCACTGGTCGTCGGACGGGGCGCCCCTGCTGCTCGTGCAGGCCCGTGACCAGCGGAGCCAGCTCCATCTCGCCGTGGACCCGGAGACCGGCACGACCCGCACCGTGCATGTGGACGAGGACCCGGTGTGGCTGGATCTGTTCCCCGGAGTGCCCGCGTGGGCGCCGGACGGACGGCTCGTGCGCATCGCGGACGAGGGCGGGGCGCGGGTCCTCGCCGTCGGCGACCGGCCGCTGACCGGGGCGCAGCTGCAGATCAAGGCGGTCCTGGACATCGGTGCGTCCGACGTCCTGGTGGCAGCGTCCGCGGGTGAGGGGGCGGCCGTCCCGGAGATCGGCGAGAGCCATGTCTACCGGGTCAACGAGCTGGGTGTGGAGCGGGTCTCGGAGGGCGCGGGCCTGCACTCCGCGGTCCGGTCCGGCGGGGTGACGGTGCTGGTATCCACCTCGCTGGACCGGCCGGGAGCGACCGTGCGGGTCCTCCGGGACGGCAAGCTGATCGCCACCGTGGCGAACCATGCGGAGCAGCCGGTCCTGACCACCCGGGCGCAGCTCACCGAAGGGGGCGCACGGCGGATTCCGTGCGCCGTGATGCTCCCCACCGGGTACACGGAATCGGATGGTCCGCTTCCGGTTCTGATGGATCCGTACGGCGGGCCGCACGGCCGCCGGGTGGTCGCCGCCCACAACGCCCATCTCACCTCGCAGTGGTTCGCGGACCAGGGTTTCGCCGTCATCGTCGCGGACGGCCGGGGCACTCCGGGCCGTTCACCCGGCTGGGAGAAGGCGGTCAAGGACAACCTCGCCCTCAGCCTCGACGACCAGGTCGAGGCTCTGCACGCGCTCGCCGGGCGGTTCCCGCTGGACCTGGAGCGGGTGGCCATCCGGGGCTGGTCGTTCGGCGGCTTCCTGGCCGGCCTGGCCGCGCTGCGGCGGCCGGATGTGTTCCACGCGGCGATCGTGGGCGCCCCGGTGACCGACCAGCGGCTCTACGACACCCATTATTCGGAGCGCTACCTCGGCGACCCGGCGGTCCGGCCCGAGGTCTACGCGCACAACTCGCTGCTCACCGACGAGGGACTGTCACAGGCCGCCGACCAGGTGCGGCCGATGATGATCATCCACGGTCTCGCGGACGACAACGTGGTGGTCGCGAACACGCTGCGGCTGTCGTCGGCGCTGCTCGCCGCGGGACGGCCGCACGAGGTGCTGCCGCTGAGCGGGGTGACGCACATGACCCCGCAGGAGAAGGTGGCGGAGAATCTGCTGCTCCTCCAGGTGGACTTCCTGCGCCGCTCACTGGCGGGCCCGGCCTCGTAGGGCGCGCGCCCCGGGCTACCAGCCCGGCGGCGGCTGGGAGGGCGGCGGGGGCGGCCCGAAGCCGCCGCCCTGCGGGTATCCGTATCCCGGGGCGGGCGGCTGCTGCCCCGGGTACGGGCCGCTGTCCTGTCCGGGGTGCGGTTCGGGGCCGTATCCCGCAGATCCGTATCCCGGCGGGCCGAAACCCGAGCCGTGCCCCGGCCCGTACGGGCCGGGGACGTCGGCGAAGCCCCTGGGCGCCAGCGCGATCAGCACCACCACGGCGACGAACGCTTCGAAGAGCCAGCTGACCAGCATGAGCTGGGTCTCGGTCGGCAGCGAACCGAAGTGGTCGAGCAGGTCGTAGTGCACGGCCCGGTACACGCCCAGCGCCCCACCGGGCAGCAGCAGAGCGGCCGCCACCAGGCCGAACGGCCGGGTGTGCACGGCGTGGAAGAGGGCACTCGCCCCCGCGACCAGGCAGAGCAGGGCCAGCGCCACGGTGCTCCAGCCCGACGGCGGATCGATCACCCCGTGCGCGTACCGGTCACCGCCCAGGTACCAGTCCGGGAAGATGTCCGGGAACTTCACGACCTGCCGGACCTCCCAGGCGATCAGCACCGCGCCGGCCGCGCACAGCAGCAGGAACGCGGTGACGGAGGCGCCGGGCCCCGGCCGGGAGGGTGTCTGCTCGTAGGAGTCGGCCGGTGGCCGGCGGCCGGCCCCGGCGGTGATGATCAGCGCGATGCCTGCCGCGAGGCCCGCGAAGGTGCTGATCAGTGCCCGGGTGCGCAGATCGTCCGAGAACGACGACTCCATCGCGCGGCTGCCGATGTTCCAGGTACCGGGCAGCCGTACGGCGAGGGTGATCACTCCGGTGGCGACGAGCGCGGTGGCGGCGACCGAGGAGCGGAGCGCGGCGACGGCGGCGACCACGTACACCACGAGCAGGGCGGCATCCATGGCCGTGGTCGCGGGCATCGCCTTCGGGCGGGCGTCGTAGAGACCGGCCCAGTACCGCCACAGCGGGCCGAATTCCGCGGCCCTGATGTCCCGTACGAGCCAGCACGCCACGAGCACCGCGAGCACCGCGCACAGGACGGCTCCGGTGACTCTTGCTCCGCGGGTGAGTATCACCCCAGCGATACTCCACCGCGCCCGGCCTCCCGACAAGAGGGCCGCTGCCGCACGGTCCTGGCGGGCGACCGGCCGGGGGACTTGACGGCCCCCGGCCGGTCCACGGCACCCGCACGGCCGTACGTCGTCCATGCTGACGGGTCCGTATATCGGACGTGCGACGGACGAGTTGCCCGTGCGTTAACGGACCGGCGGTCAGCTGACCCGGCTGCTCCCGGCGGGCGGCGGACCGTCGTCCCCACCGTCCTGCCCGGGTTCTTCGTCCTGGACCGCCGGCGCCGTGCCCCCGGCCCCGTCGTCGCGCACGGGTCCGGACGACGGGGGCTTCCGGGCCTCCCGGTCCACCTTCTCCACATCCGGACCGGCCCCGCCCTCCCCCGGCGCCGACCCCAGCGTCCCCTCCGGCGGCACCACCCGCTTCTCCTCCGCGAAGTGGCAGGCCGAATCGTGCTTCGCCGGAGTGTCGGTCAGCCGGAAGACGGCCGGGACGGCCAGCAGCGGGACCTCCAGCTCGCACCGCTCCTGCGCCTTCCAGCAGCGGGTGCGGAAGCGGCAGCCGGAGGGCGGATTGGCGGGCGAGGGCACGTCGCCGTGCAGGATGATCCGCTCGCGGTACTCCCGCGCCATCGGGTCCGGCACCGGCACGGCGGAGAGCAGCGCCTGGGTGTACGGGTGCGTGGGGTGCTCGTAGATCTCCTCGTCCGTGCCGATCTCGGCGAACCGTCCCAGGTACATCACCCCGACCCGGTCCGAGATGTGCCGGACGATGGACAGGTCGTGCGCGATGAAGACGTAGCTCAGGTTGAACTCCGACTGGAGCCGGTCCAGCAGGTTGACGACCTGCGCCTGGACGGAGACGTCGAGGGCCGAGACCGGTTCGTCGGCGACGATGATCTCCGGGTTGAGCGCGAGCCCGCGGGCGATGCCGATGCGCTGGCGCTGACCGCCGGAGAACTGGTGCGGATAGCGGTTGATGTACTCCGGGTTGAGACCCACGACGTCGAGCAGATCCTGCACCTTGCGGCGCCGGTCGCCCTTCGGGGCCACCTCGGGGTGGATCTCGTACGGCTCCCCGATGATGTCGCCCACCGTCATGCGCGGGTTGAGGGAGGTATAGGGGTCCTGGAACACCATCTGGATGTTGCGGCGGACGGCCTTCAGCGCACGGCCGGACAGCTTGGTGACGTCCTCGCCCTTGTACCTGATCGCACCGGCCGTCGGCTGTTCCAGATGCACCAGCATCCGGGCGACGGTGGACTTTCCGCAGCCGGACTCCCCCACGATGCCGAGCGTCTCGCCCGCCGACAGGTCGAAGGAGACCCCGTCGACGGCCTTCACCGCCCCGATCTGCTTCTTGATCACGATGCCTCGGGTGAGCGGGTAGTGCTTGACGAGGTCACGCACCTCCAGGATCGGCTCCCGGCCCGCCTGGGCGCTGGTCTCCCGTGACTTCGCCAGCAGGGCGCGTGCCACCTCGCCCTCCTGGCGCGCTTCCCTGCGCCCCGAGTGGTCAGCGTGCATCGAGCGTCTCCTTCCAGAAGTAGCAGGCGCTCTGACGGTTCTCTGCCACGTCGAACAGCGGCGGTACGTCGGTGCGGCAGACGTCCTGGGCCATCGGGCAGCGCGGGTTGAAGGCGCAGCCGGACGGGATGTTCAGCAGGTTGGGCGGCAGCCCCTTGATCGCGTACAGCTCCCGGCCCTTCTGGTCCAGGCGCGGGATCGAGCGGAGCAGGCCCTGGGTGTACGGATGCGCGGGCGCCTGGTAGATGTCGTGGACCGGTGAGGTCTCGACGATCCGGCCCGCGTACATCACGGCGATCTTGTCGGCGACGTCGGCGACGACCCCCAGGTCGTGGGTGATCAGGATCAGGCCCATGTTCAGCTCGCGCTGGAGCTCCGCGAGCAGGTCCATCACCTGGGCCTGGACGGTGACGTCGAGCGCGGTGGTCGGCTCGTCCGCGATGATCAGGTCGGGCTCCAGGGCCAGCGCCATCGCGATCATGATGCGCTGGCGCATGCCGCCGGAGAACTGGTGCGGGTAGTTGCCGACCCGCTCCTTGGCGGCCGGGATCCGCACCCGGTCCATCAGCTCGACGGCCTTCGTCCTCGCGTCCTTGCGGGAGAGTCCGCGGTGCACCACGAACATCTCGCCGAGCTGCTCCCCCACCGTCAGTACGGGGTTGAGGGAGGAGAGCGCGTCCTGGAAGATCATGGCCATCTCCTGGCCGCGGATCTTCCGGCGCTCCTCCTTCTTGAGCTTCAGCAGGTCGCGGCCCTTGAAGAGGATCTCGCCGCCGCTGATCTTCCCCGGCGGCATGTCGAGGATCCCCATGATCGCCTGCGCGGTGACGGACTTCCCGGAGCCGGACTCGCCGAGCACCGCGAGCGTCTCGCCCTCGGACACCGAGTAGTTGACCCCGTTGACGGCCTTGGCCACCCCGTCCCGGGTATGGAACTCCACGTGCAGATCGCGCACTTCGAGCAACATGGCAGCGGACTCCTCAGCGCAGCTTGGGATCGAGGGCGTCGCGCACCGCGTCGCCGAGCATGATGAACGCGAGCACGGTGACCGCCAGCGCGCCGGCGGGCCAGAGGAGCATGTGCGGGGCGTTGCGGATGTTCTGCGAGGCCGATGAGATGTCGATGCCCCAGCTGACCGTGGGGGGCTTCAGACCGACGCCGAGGTAGGAGAGTGTCGCCTCCAGCGCGATGTACGTACCCAGCGCGATGGTGGCCACCACGATGACGGGCGCCACGGCGTTGGGTGCGACGTGCCTCAGCAGCATGCGGGAGTTGGACGCACCCAGGGCGCGGGCGGCCTGGACGTAGTCGTGCTGCTTCGCCGTGATCACCGCGCCGCGGGCGATCCTGGAGATCTGCGGCCAGCCGAGCAGCACCATGAACCCGATGACCGGCCAGACGGTGCTGCTGGTGACGACGGAGAGCAGGACCAGACCGCCCAGCACCACGGGAATGGCGAAGAAGATGTCCGTGACGCGGGACAGGATGGCGTCCCAGGCCCCGCCGAAGAAGCCCGCGAGCCCGCCGAGGAGGCCGCCGAGCAGCGCCACGCCCAGGGTGGCGCAGACGCCGACGGTGACGGACGCCCTGGCGCCGTAGACGACCCGGGTGTAGACGTCGCAGCCCTGGGCGTTGAATCCCATGGGGTGGCCGGGCTGGGAGCCCTGCTGCGCCTTGGACAGGTCGCACTTGAGCGGATTGCCCGACGCGATGAGCGAGGGCCAGATCGAGATGACGACCAGGAAGAGGATGATCAGGGCCGAGATGATGAAGACGGGGTTGCGCCTCAGGTCGCGCCAGGCGTCGGCCCACAGGCTCCCCGCCCGCTCCCGGACCCCGCCGCCCTCCGGACCGTCCGGTGTCCCCTCCAGCGTGACGCCCTCGCTCGTCGCCAGGTCCGCCGCTCCGCCGGCACCGGTCCCGGCAATCGCGTTCTGGGGCTCGGGCTGAGGTTCAGGCATAACGGATCCTCGGGTCGAGTACGGAGTACAGGAGGTCGACGACCAGGTTGGCGATGAGGAAGACCAGCACCAGGATGGTGGCGAAGCCGACCACGGTCTGGGTGTTCTGCCGGAGGATGCCCTGGTAGATCTGGTATCCGACGCCATGGATGTTGAAGATGCGCTCGGTGACGATCGCGCCGCCCATCAGCGCCCCGATGTCCGTACCGATGAAGGTGACGACGGGGATCAGCGAATTGCGCAGCAGGTGACGCACGATCACGCGACGCCTGGGCAGTCCCTTCGCCACAGCCGTGCGCACGTAGTCGGCCCGGGAGTTCTCGGCGATCGACGTCCTGGTGAGGCGGGTGACATAGGCCAGCGAGACCGAGGCGAGCACGAGACCGGGGAGGATGAGTTCGTCGAACGGCGCGTCCGATGACACCGTCGGGGAGATGACGGACCACTTCACGCCCAGCAGGTACTGGAGGACGTAGCCGGTGACGAAGGTGGGGATCGCGATCACGATGAGCGTCGCCACCAGGACCGAGTTGTCCACGACACGGCCCCGCCTGAGTCCGCTGATGACTCCGAGCGTCACGCCCACGATGATCTCGAAGAGGATCGCGACGATGGTCAGCCGCAGGGTGACCGGATAGGCGGACGCCATGAGCTCGGTGACCTTCTGGCCGTTGAAGGCGGTACCGAAGTCGCCGGTGAAGACATTGCCCATGTAGGTCAGGTATTGCTGCCAGACGGGCTTGTCCAGGCCGAACTCCTTCTGCAGCTGGGCGGCCGTCGTCGGGTCGCACTGCCGGTCGCCGCACAGGCCCGCGATCGGGTCGCCCATCACGTTCACCATCAGGAAGAGCAGCAGCGTGGCCCCGATGAAGACCGGAATCATCTGGAGCAGACGACGGATCACATAACGCCCCATGTCACCCTCCGCACATCGATCCCTCCCTGTTGCCGTGAACCAAATAACATCCCATTTTGCATGAAATAGCACCTTCTGTGCACCCTCACGGGAACATGGGTACGCCGGAAGGGGCCAAACGCGTGACGGGCACACCGGGACCGATGGAAGGCACCGCTGCCCGGGACCGGCGGAACGCACCGTGGCCCGGCACGCCCTCGCGGGGGTGCCGGGCCGGGACGGCCGCTACCGGATCACTTGACCTTGATCTCGCTGTAGACCGGCACGCTGAAGGGGTTCAGTGCGACGTTCGAGACGTTCGTGGAGTAGCCGGCGCTGCCGTTCTGGTACCAGAGGGGAATGGCCGACATGGTGTCCCGGACCACGGCCTCGGCCTGCTTGAAGGTCTTGACCGCCTTGGCCTTGTCCGACTCGGCGTTGGCCTGGTCGACGAGGTTGTCGAACTTCTTGTCCGACCACTTCCCGTCGTTGGACGAGGCGTTGGTGTAGTAGAGCGGCTGCAGGAAGTTCTGGATGAGCGGGTAGTCCATCTGCCATCCCGCACGGAACGGGCCCGTCATCTTCTTCTGGGTGATCTTGTTCCGGAAGTCGGCGAACGTTCCGGTCGGACTGCCCACGCACGCCTTGTCGTTGCCCAGCGCGTTGTTGATGCTGTTGCAGACCGCGTCCACCCAGTCCTTATGACTGCCCGTGTCGGCGTTGTAGCCGATCTTGACCTGCCCGCCGGGGATTCCGCCGCCCTCCGAGATCATCTTCTTGGCCTCGGCCGGGTTGTAGTCGCACAGCTTGCCGCAGAAGCCCGCCTGGTAGCCGCCCGCCGCGCCCAGCACCGGGGAGGTCCAGTCCGTGGCGGGGGTCCGCGTCTTGTTGAAGATCGTCTCGGTGATCTGCTTGCGGTTGATGGCCATGGAGAGGCCCTTGCGGACCTTGTCGCTGTCCGCCTTGTCCCAGCCCTTGTCGTAGAACGGGAAGGCCAGGGTCTGGATGATGCCGGCCGGGGTGTTGATGTAGCGGTCCCCGAGGTCCGACTTCACGTTCTTCAGCTGCGAGGCGGGGACGTCGTCCACCAGGTCGAGGTTGCCGGCCACCAGGTCGGTGTAGGCGGTGTTGTTGTCGGTGTAGACCTTGAGGTCGATGCCACCGTTCTGCGCCTTGTCCTTGCCGGGGTACTTGTCCCACTTGCGCAGGGACATCTGCGAACCCTTGGTGTACGACTTGATGGTGTAGGGCCCGTTGCCGACCGGCTTCTTCAGATAGGCGGCATGGTCGTCGAAGAAGATCTTGGGCAGCGGGGCGAACGCCGCGTAGCCCAGCGTCTCGGGCCACAGGGAGAACTTCTGGCTGAGCTTGACGGTGAACGTCCTGGCACCGGTGACCTTCAGCCCCGTCATCGTGGCGGCGCTCTGCGAGCCGGAGTCCGGGTGCACCTTGTCGTAGCCGTCGATCTGGCCGAAGAAGTAGGCGTTCTTCTGGTTGTTCTTGAGGCTCGCGCCGTAGTTCCACGCGTCCACGAAGGACTTGGCGGTGACCTTCTCGCCGTTGGAGAACGTCCACCCGTCCTTCACGGTGACCTTGAAGGTCTTCGAGTCGGAGGTGTCGATCTTCTCCGCCAGCATGTCCTCGGCCGCACCGGTCTTGGGGTTGTACCGCTTGAGCCCCCGGAAGACCATGTCGAGCACCTTGCCGCCCTGCACCTCGTTGGTGTTGGCGGGCTCCAGCGGGTTCTGCGGGTCACCCCACGAGGAGCTCACGATCCCATCGGCGCCTCCGCCACCACCACTGTCGCCCCCGCCGCCGCAGGCGGTCGCCGCCAGGGCGACGGCGACCGCGCATGCGGCCCACTTGACCTGTGTGGCTCCGCGCATGGAGTGCCTCCTCATAGTGCTCCGTCTCACTTGAAGTCAAATATCACCTCATACCGGAACTTGCGCATATTTACTCCCGCCATCCGGGCACGGCAGGGGTCGCCCGGATGCGACGGAGGAGCGCTGAGCGGACGCTTTTGATGAGTACGCGTCACGCGTTTCGCGGAGCCGAAATCGGCCTGACGAGCGACGAAGCGATAACGGCAGCACAACGAACGCGCATCTACCCGGCACCCGTCCGACCGGATGCACGAATTCCGAGACATTGGCGCCCGGATAACGAACACAATGACGCACTTTCACCATTTCGCCCCGAAATTTGGCCTGGATCAGGCAAATGAAGAGTAAAGACATGGTCGATATAAAGTCATGTCCTGTTCAAGCTTCCAAAGAGCACCTCAAGGCGGTCCGACATTCATTGACCCTGCATGAATTGCGTTGAAAAAGTCCGGGTAGCCCGTAGGTGTGCCCTGCGGAGTCCTTCGACCCTCCGGGCCAGGAGCACCATGACGATTCCAACCTCGAACGCAGCAGCCTCTCTTGAGGTGGCGGACGCGAAGACGCCGCAACCGCCGGATCTCTCGCCCCTGAAGGGTGGCGACGGGCGCTCTCCGGGCAAACTCGCCTGGCGGCGCTTCAAGCGCGACCGGTCCGGCGTCATTTCGGCCTATGTGGTCATCTTCTTCCTTCTGGTGGCCGTCCTCGCACCACTGATCTCGAAGCTCTACGGCAAGGATCCGTACACGACGTACGGCCAGAACCAGGACGGCCTGCTCAACGACTTCGGCTTTCCGATCAAGCCGAACGGCGGGATCAGCGGCGACTTCTGGTTCGGCGTCGAACCCCAGCTGGGCCGCGACGTCTTCACCTTCCTCGTCTACGGGATCCGCAACTCGCTGTTCATCGCGGGCGTGACGACCCTCCTGGTGACCGTCCTCGGCATCGTGATCGGCGTGACCGCCGGGTACCTGGGCGGGAAGACCGACTACTTCATCGGCCGGGTCATCGACATCCTGCTGGCCTTCCCCTCGACGCTGTTCTTCATCGCGTTCTGGCCGGTACTCATCTCGATCCTGGTCTCCCCCGAGGAAGCCACGCCCGTCTGGCTCACCGTCACGAGCCTCATCCTGGTGATGACGGCGTTCGGCTGGGCGTCCATCGCCCGCCTGCTGCGCGGCGAGGTACTCGCCCTGCGTGAACGGGAGTTCGTCGAGGCGGCCAGGGTGACCGGAGCCTCGCCCGCCCGGATCATCTTCAAGGAACTGCTGCCCAACCTGTGGACGCCGATCCTCATCCAGGCGACCCTCGCTCTTCCCATGTTCGTGACCGCCGAAGCCGGACTCGCGTTCCTCGGTGTCGGGCTGACCGCGAAGACACCCGACTGGGGCGTGCTGCTCCAGCGGGGCGCCGACGTCTACCAGGACGACATCACCTTCATGCTCTTCCCGGGGGTGACGATGGTGGTCTTCGTGCTCGCCTTCAACCTCCTCGGCGACTCGGTCCGTGACGCTCTCGACCCGAAGACCAAGCGCTGAAAGTTCCGCCCCCGGACCGGAGCGACGGGGCTCCGCCGGATCATTCGTCCCTTTTCACCGACCAGGGCAGGTTGCCATGTCTCTCTCCCGCAGAAACTTCGTCATCGCCACTTCCGTCGCGGCGGGCGGCTCTCTCGTCCTCTCCGCGTGCAGCAGCGGCGACAGCGGCGGAGGCGGCGGCAAGGGATCGCCGAACGCCGGCGCCACCGAGTACACCGGTGCGACCGTCAAGATCGGCACCAAGGAGGACTCGCAGGGCCCCGCGGCCGAGATAGCCGGCGCCAAGAAGGGCGGGACGATCTACGGCATCTCCGAGGACGACTTCTCCCACCTCGACCCGCAGCGCATCTACTTCGCGTTCAACTCCAGCGGGGCGGCGATGTTCGCGCGCGGCCTCACCGGCTACAAGGTCGACGACAAGGGCGGGATGACCCTCGTGGGCGACCTGGCCACCGATGTCGGCACGGCGTCGGCCGACAACAAGACCTGGACCTTCACGCTGAAGGACGGCCTCAAGTGGGAGGACGGCAGCGAGCTGACCGTCGAGGACGTCCGCCACGGCATCGAGCGCGCCTGGGCGCCGTTCATCACCGAGGGCGCCGCCTACGTCCAGCAGGCGCTCACCGGCAAGGGCGACTGGCGCAAGGGCTATGACGGTCCGTACAAGGGCGAGCACCTGGACTCGCTCGTCATCGACAAGGCCAAGAAGACGATCACCTTCAAGCTGGCCGAGGCGCGTCCGGACTTCAACTTCACCCTGGCCATGAGCTGCTACAGCGCCACGCCGGTGAAGCTGGACACCAAGGAGAAGTACGACAAGAAGCCCGTCTCCTGCGGTCCGTACATCGTCAAGAACCGCACCATCGACAAGTCGATGACGCTGACGCGCAACAAGCACTGGGACCCGGCGACGGACCCGATCCGCAACGCCTACCCGGACACCTTCGAGTTCGAGTTCGGGCCCACCTCGCTGGAGTCCGCGGACCGCTTCATCGCGGACCAGGGCAAGGACCAGCAGATGATCTCCATCTACAAGTCCGTGCCGGCCGAGCGCATGCAGAAGGTGCTCACCGACCCGGAGCTGAAGAAGCGGACCTTCAACGGCCTGCTCACCGGCACGTACTACTACGCGATCAACTGCAAGCGCGTCACGGACGTCGAGGTGCGCAAGGCGCTCAACACCGCCTGGCCGCTGGAGCAGATCCGCAAGATCTACGGCGGATCGTCGGCGGGCGACTACGCGACCACTGTCCTCAGCCCCGACATCCTGGGCCGCAAGGAGTTCGACTTCTACGGCAAGCTGAAGACGCCCAAGGGTGACGCCGCGGCGGCCAAGGCGATCCTCAAGAAGGCCGGCAAGCTCGGCCAGAAGATCGTCTACACCTACCCGCAGAGCCCCACCTACGACAAGACGGCCGTCGTCGTCGAGAACGCGCTCAAGGCCGCGGGCTTCAAGCCGGTCATCAAGCCCGTCGACTCGACCTCGTACTACGACCAGATCCAGCAGGTCGACAACAGCTTCGACGTCATGTGGTTCGGCTGGTCCCCGGACTGGCCGACGGCCTACACGATGATCCAGCCGCTGTTCGACAGCGCCAACATCGGCAACGGCCAGAACAACGTCTCCCAGACGAAGGTCGACTGGATCGACGCGGCCATCAAGAAGAACGTCGTCATCGACGACCAGAAGAAGGCCGGCGACGCCTGGGCCGCGCTGGACAAGCGGATCATGGACGAGGTCGTCCCGGTCATCCCGGAGACCTTCCAGCGCCGCTTCTACCTCTTCGGCTCCAAGGTCGGCGGCGCCATGATGGACCCGCAGTTCTCCGCGACGATCATCTACAAGACGTACGTCAAGGCCTGACGAACGACCCCAGCGGTGGGGCGGCTCTCCGGTGGAGAGCCGCCCGTGCCCCACCTCCCCCTCGGCATCCGTCAGGAAATCCCACTGCCATGCTGCGCTTTCTTCTCCGCCGTACTCTCGGCGCCGCGGTCATCCTGCTGATCATCAGCGCCCTGGTCTTCTACCTCTTCTACGCCGCTCCTCGCGACCCTGCCCGGGTGGCCTGCGGCAAGGTCTGCACGCCCGAGACACTCGCGCTGGTGCGGCACAACCTGGGGATCGCCGACCCGATACCGGTGCAGTACTGGCACTGGCTGCTGGGGATCTTCACGGGGCGTGACTACGGGGTCTACGGGCACTGCCCGGCCCCGTGCCTGGGGTACTCGTTCATCAACCACGAGCCCGTCTTCGGCACCATCATCGACCGCTTCCCGACCACGCTTTCGCTCTCCGTCGGCAGCGCGTTCGTCTTCGTCATCTTCGGTGTCGGAGCCGGCATGCTCGCGGCCGTCAAGCAGGGCAAGCCGCTCGACAAGATCGCGTCCTCCGCCTCGCTGATCGCCTCCTCGATGCAGATCTACATCGTCGGCGTGCTCGCGATGTACTTCCTCACCGACCAGCTGCATCTGCTGGACCGGCCCAGCTACACGCCGTTCAGCGAGAATCCCGGCGCGTGGTTCTCCGGTCTCCTGCTGCCCTGGCTGGTGCTCTCCGTCATCTTCACCGCCAACTACACCCGTATGTCCCGCTCCCAGCTGGTGGAATCGATGAGCGAGGACTACGTCCGCACGGCCCGCGCCAAGGGCCTCTCCCGTCGGACGGTGTTCTTCAGATTCGCCTGGCGCGGGGCCATGGGCCCCATCGTCACCATCTTCGGTCTCGACCTCGGTGTGCTCCTGGGCGGAGCGATCATCACCGAGAAGGTCTTCAGCCTCCAGGGCATCGGTACGCTCGCGGTCAAGGCCGTGTCGACCAACGACCTCCCCACGCTTCTCGGCGTGATGATGCTGGCCGCCGTCGCGATCGTGCTCCTCAACATCGTCGTGGACGCCGTCTACGCCCTCATCGACCCACGCGTCCGCCTCGCCTAGGGAGAGATCCAGTGAGCACCCCCTTCCTCTCCGTGCGCGATCTGCGCGTGCACTTCTCCACCGAAGACGGCATGGTCAAGGCCGTCGACGGGCTGTCCTTCGATGTCGAACAGGGCAAGACGCTCGGCATCGTCGGCGAGTCCGGCTCCGGGAAATCGGTCACCAACCTGACCATCCTCGGCCTGCACGACCCCGACCACACCGAGATCGAGGGGGAGATCCTGCTCGACGGGCAGGATCTGCTCGCCGCCTCGGAGCGGGAGCTGGAGCGGCTGCGCGGCAACAAGATGTCCATGATCTTCCAGGACGCGCTGGCCTCGCTCTCGCCGTACCACACCATCGGCAAGCAGATCGGTGAGACGTACCGCAAGCACACCGGGGCCTCCAAGCGCGAGTCACGTGCGCGGGCCGTGGAGATGCTCACCAAGGTGGGCATCCCGCAGCCGAATCTGCGCGTCGATGACTATCCGCACCAGTTCTCCGGCGGTATGCGCCAGCGCGCGATGATCGCCATGGCGCTGGTCTGCAACCCCGCACTGCTGGTGGCGGACGAGCCGACGACGGCGCTTGACGTCACCGTGCAGGCCCAGATCATGGACCTGCTCAAGGACCTCCAGCAGGAGACCGGTACCTCGATCATCTTCATCACCCACGACCTCGGTGTCATCGCCGACATCGCGGACGACGTGCTGGTGATGTACGGCGGCCGTTGTGTGGAGCGCGGCACGAAGAAGGAAGTGCTGCGAGCGCCCCAGCATCCCTACACCTGGGGCCTGCTGGGGTCGATGCCGACCCTGGACGGGCCGGTGGACGTACCGCTGTCGCCGATCCCCGGCACCCCGCCGAGCCTCCTCAACCCGCCCTCGGGCTGCTGCTTCCACCCTCGGTGCTCCTTCACCGAGCAGGTCGGCGGCACTCGGTGTGCGACCGAGCTGCCGCTGCTGGACCTGTCGGGCGGGCGCGGATCCGCCTGCCACCTGACCGCGGAGCAGCGCACCGAGTTCTTCGCCGACTTCGCCGGCACCCGGCCCAACTGACGTACAAGAGACGGGACTTCCCTACCATGAGCAGCACCGATCCCCTCCTTGACGTCTCCGGGCTGACCAAGCACTTCCCGATCAAGGGCGGCTTCCCGATCCGGCGGACGGTCGGCGCGGTCCAGGCCGTGGACGGGCTGGACTTCACGGTCGCCCCGGGAGAGAGCCTCGGCCTGGTCGGCGAGTCCGGCTGCGGCAAGTCGACGACGGGCCGGCTCATCACCCGGCTCCTGGAGCCGACCGCGGGCCGGATCACCTACCGCGGGCAGGACATCAGCCATGCCTCGCGCAGGGAGCTGGCGCCGATCCGCTCCGAGATCCAGATGATCTTCCAGGACCCGTACGCGTCGCTGAACCCGCGCCAGACGGTCGGCAAGATCATCACGGCTCCGATGGACATCAACGACGTCAATCCGGCCGGCGGCCGGGAGGCACGCGTCCGGGAGCTCCTGGAGATCGTCGGCCTCAACCCGGAGCACTACAACCGCTTCCCGCACGAGTTCTCCGGCGGTCAGCGCCAGCGCATCGGGGTGGCCCGCGCACTGGCCCTGGAGCCGAAGCTGATCGTGGCCGACGAGCCCGTCTCGGCGCTGGACGTGTCGATCCAGGCCCAGGTGGTGAACCTGCTGCAGAAGCTGCAGAAGGAACTGGGCATCGCGTTCCTGTTCATCGCCCACGACCTGGCGATCGTGCGTCACTTCTCGCAGCGCGTCGCCGTCATGTACCTGGGCCGGATCGTGGAGATCGCCGACCGCGACGACCTGTACGGCAACCCGCGCCACCCGTACACCAGGGCCCTGCTCTCCGCCGTACCCGAGGCCACCGCCGACGACGCCCCGGCCCGCGAGCGCATCCTGCTCACCGGCGATGTGCCGTCCCCGGTCAATCCGCCGTCGGGCTGCCGCTTCCGCACCCGCTGCTGGAAGGCGACGGACAAGTGCGCGAGCGAGACGCCGCCGCTGGTGCAGATCAGCGGCAGCCGTGACGGCCACCTGACGGCCTGCCACTATCCCGAGGAGCCGGGCACCGTCTCGTCCGTCCCGGGCGCCCGCAAGGCGTCCGACGCGTCGCGGCTCGACAAGAAGACCACCCAAGACCCCAAGGCCCAAGGCTGACACCCCTGCCTCGGCCCCGGGGGAGCCCGTGGGACACGGACCTGACCGGTCCGGGTCACGCGGGGCTCCTCCGGCCCAGGGAACCGAGCACGTCGGCCCATTGACCCGAGCCACCTGCGAGCCCGGTTCCCGGGTACACGGGGAAAGGC
>NZ_JBHVWF010000104.1:0-30507 GCF_042882365.1 Streptomyces sp. NPDC058221
AGGGTATGCTTTAGCTCGTTGCCGCAGGGCAGCGAGGCCCCAATAGCTCAGTCGGTAGAGCGTCTCCATGGTAAGGAGAAGGTCTGCGGTTCGATTCCGCATTGGGGCTCGGACAGACGAAAGGCCCCCGCCGAATGGCGGGGGCCTTTCGCGTATCCGGATCCGTGTGGGCCTATGCGGCAGGCGGCTCGGGGACGCGCATGGCGAGGATGGCCATGTCGTCCGAGGCGGGCTCGGCGGCGAACCGCTCGACAGCCCGCAGGATGCGTGCTGCCACTGCGCCCGCCGTAAGGCCCGTACAGGTGGCCAGCACGTCCGCCAGGCCGTCGTCCCCGAGCATGCGGGTGCCTTCACGGCGTTCGGTGACACCGTCGGTCACGCACAGCAGAACGTCGCCCGGCTCGAGCGTCACCGTCTGCTCATACAGCTCCAGGTCCTCGATGACGCCCAGCAGCGGCTGCGGTTCCGCCGCCGACTCGACCGAGCCGTCCTGGCGCAGGCGCAAGGGCAACGGGTGTCCCGCGCAGACCACCTTCAGTAGTGCGCTGCCGTCTTCCTGCGGCCACAACTCCCCGTACAGCAGCGTCAGGAAGCGGCTGCGGGCGCCTTCGTCCAGGATCGCGGCGTTGAGCCGCTCCAGGACCGCGGGGCCGCCGAAGCCCTCGCGGGCGAGCAGACGCAGGGCATGACGGGCCAGGCCGGTCACGGCTGCGGCCTCAGGGCCCGTGCCGCAGACGTCGCCGATGGCGAATCCGTAGGCGCCGTCGCGAATCGGGAAGACGTCGTAGAAGTCGCCGCCCACCTCATTGCCCTCACCGGCTGCCCGGTAGATGACCTCGATCTCGACATTGGGTACGTCCGGCAGCCCCGGCGGCAGCAGGCTGCGCTGCAGCGACTGGCTGATCGCCATCCGCTCCGAGTAGAGACGCGCGTTGTCGAGCGCCAGGGCGGCCCGGCGGGAGAGGTCCTCGGCCAGTTCCAGGATCTCCTGGCGGAAGTGGTCGTCGGAAGGTTTGCCGAGTGTGAGCATGCCGATGACGCGGTTGCGGGCGACGAGGGGAAGGACCACCGTCTCCCCGCCGACGGCAGCCGCCGTGGCGAGGGTGGTGCGGATGCCCGCGCCCTGGTTTCCGGGGTTGCCGAGGCCGATGCTCCGCATCGAGGTGCGCAGGGCCGCCTCGTGGGCTGCCTCGGACGGAGCGGACCAGACGCGGGCGCCGGGAGCCGGCACCGGGTCCGGTGGGGAGATCTTGGAGAGCAGGGCTTTGAGGCCGTCGATGCGCTCCTCGTCCTCGTGCAGCACGTACGAGAGGTACGGGTCCGAGGACTGGTCGGCAATCGTGTAGACGGCGCACCAGGTGGCCAGGGTGGGGACCGTCATCTGGGCCATCAGTGCCAGGGTCTGGTCCCGGTCGAGCGTCCCCGCGAGGAGGTCCGACGCTTCGACGAGGAAGGAGAGGGAACCGCGGCGCAGCCGTTCCAGTTCACCCAGGCGAGCGGACTCGACGGCCAAGGCGATGCGGTCCGCCGCGAATTGGAGGCGAAGGGCCTCCTCGTTCGAGTACCGGCCGGCGGCCTCGGCCGCGACGCCCAGGGAGCCCGTGAGGCGGCCCTCGACCTTCAGCGGGACCGTGACCACCGAACGCATACCCGTGTTGCTCAGCAGCGGGACGGCGCCGGACACGGCGTCGAGGTCCTCGTGGACCGCGGGCATCCGTGCGGAGCCGTACCGTCCGGTGCCGGCCTCGACGGGCACACGGGCGAAGCGCTGACGGGCTGAGGGCAGCCCGGTCGTGGCCCGCACCTCCAGCTCCGTCTCGTCGTCCGTGGCCAGCAGCAGGAACGCCGCGTCGGCGTCGAGCATGTCGCGGGCCCGTTCGACGGTGCGCTGGAGCAGGCCGTCGAGGTCGTCGGGGGCGGGGGAGCCGATGAAGACCTCGAAGGGGTCAGTTTTGCGGCTCTCGGTGTTCGCGTCGGAGACCGGAGTGCGGACCGGCGACTGGAGCACGGCCCGTTCGTAGTCACGGACCAGCAGACAGACCGTCGAGGGCTCGCCCTGGGTGTCCCGTACGCGGAGGTGGGAGCCGTAGACCGGGATCGTGCGCCCGTCGGCGCCCCGGATGCCGTAGCTGCCTTCCCAGCGGGAGAGGCGGAGTGCATCGGCGATGCCGGTGTTGGTGCCGGGGGTCTGCGGCCAGGCGGTGAAGTCGGTGAGCTGCTTTCCGGTGACCTGGTCGGCGCCGTATCCGAACAGATAGGCGGCGTCGTCGTTCCACGCGGCGATGGCGCCGGCGCTGTCGATCTGGACGACGGCGACCCTGACCCGTTCGTCCGCGACCGGAAGCAGACCGACAGGGAGCAGCGGTCCGGCGGAACGGATACCCACCGGACGGTCGGGGAGATCGAGCTGGAACCAGACATGTTTGTGCGCGGGGGAGTACTCGACGCCCCAGCGGGAGGCGAGCGCGGCGCACAGGAGCAGGCCGCGGCCGTTCTCCCGGTCCGGGCTCGCGAAGTCGGGGCCGGTGGACTGGAGCGGGATCTCCCGTTCCGGGTAGTGGTCGGAGACCTCGACCCGGACGCCGTCCTCCGTACGAAGGCACAGCACATCCGCGGCGGTGCCCGCGTGGACCACCGCATTGGTGACGAGCTCGCTTGTGAGGACGACAGCGTCATCGACGACATCGGTGTATCCCCACCCCTGGAGGGTGTCGCGGACAAAAGCGCGGGCGGTCGCGACGGAGCGCCCGACCGGGTCGAAGGTGGCAGCCGCGCGCGCCGTGATCACAGCACTCCCCATATGGTGTCTCGTCGCTTCCCCGAGTCCTGTGCCCGTTTCTCGCCGCTTCGATTCGCTTGCCAGGCTAGACGCTCCGTCCTGCTACCGGGTACACGAGGGCCGACTTCGGGCAAGGACGGACGGATACGGGCTTGTGACCGGACAAGTGTGGGCTTCCCAAAGAAGGGATGTGGGACAACCATTGGACGTTCCACCCCGACCGGTTCCGGCCTGGTAGGTTTCAACGATTTGACGTCCGCATAGTCACCCGTCAACGGTGGGCTGTGGCGGTGAGCCATAGAGGATCTGGGCAAGCTCCCAGAGAAGACCCGAGCGATACGGTCAACCCTGCGGGAGGGACACGGTGGAGTCTGGCGTGGCGGCGCGGGGAACAGGCACGCGCACTAAAGGCGGACAGTCCGTGAAGAAGCAGCGCAATGGAACCATCGAAGTCGACGCCGCAGCGCTCAACAGACTGCTGGCCGGTCTGGTGGCCATGCGTGACGGCAATTTCCGCAGGCGTCTGACGGTCTCCGGCGAGGGCGTGATGGCGGAGGTCGCCGCCGTCTTCAACGAGGTCGCCGACCGCAACGTCCACCTCACGGGTGAGCTCGCCCGGGTACGGCGAGTGGTCGGACGGGAGGGCAAGCTCACCGAGCGCCTGGAGACGGGCGCCTGCGAGGGCTCCTGGGCCGCTGCCATCGACGCCTCCAATGAGCTCGTCGACGATCTCGCGCGACCGGTCTCGGAGGTCGGGCGGGTGCTGTCGGCGGTCGCCGACGGTGACCTGGAGCAGCGGATGGAGCTCCGTTCTCACACCACCGACGAGACCGTGCGGCCGCTGCGCGGCGAGTTCCTGAAGGTGGCCCGTACGGTCAACAACCTCGTCGACCAGTTGTCGGCGTTCACCGAGCAGGTGACGCGGGTCGCGGTCGAGGTGGGGACCGAGGGCAAGCTGGGCGGGCAGGCGCAGGTGCGGGGCATGTCCGGGTCCTGGAAGGACCTCACGGACTCCGTGAACACCATGGCGTACCGGCTGACGGCTCAGGTGCGCGATATCGCCCTGGTCACGACGGCGGTCGCCAAGGGCGACCTGTCACGCAAGGTGACCGTCCATGTGGCCGGCGAGATGCTTCAGCTGAAGAACACCGTCAACACGATGGTCGACCAGCTGTCGTCGTTCTCCTCCGAGGTGACCCGGGTCGCCCGCGAGGTGGGCACGGAGGGCGAGCTGGGCGGGCAGGCAACCGTGCCGGGTGTGGCGGGTGTGTGGAAGGACCTCACCGACTCCGTCAACACGATGGCGGGGAACCTCACCTCGCAGGTGCGGGGCATCGCGGAGGTGACGACGGCGGTCGCCAACGGTGACCTGTCGCAGAAGGTCCGGGTGAGCGCCCGTGGCGAGGTCGCACAGCTCGCGGAGACCATCAACCAGATGACCGAGACGCTGCGCACCTTCGCCGACGAGGTCACGCGGGTGGCCAGCGAGGTCGGTGGCGAGGGGCTCCTGGGCGGCCAGGCGCAGGTGCCCGGCGCGGCAGGTACCTGGAAGGACCTCACCGACTCGGTGAACACCGTCTTCCGTAACCTGACGACCCAGGTGCGGGACATCGCCCAGGTGACGACAGCGGTGGCCAGCGGTGACATGACGCAGAAGGTCACCGTCGATGTGGCCGGCGAGATGCTGGAGCTGAAGAACACCGTCAACACGATGGTGGACCAGCTGCAGTCCTTCGGTTCGGAAGTGACCCGAGTGGCCCGGGAGGTCGGCGTCGAGGGCCGGCTGGGCGGTCAGGCCGAGGTGCCCGGTGCGGCCGGTACCTGGAAGGACCTCACGGACTCCGTGAACACGGCGTTCCGTAACCTGACGGGTCAGGTGCGGGACATCGCGCAGGTGACGACGGCGGTCGCCAACGGTGATCTGTCGCAGAAGGTCACCGTCGATGTCGCGGGCGAGATGCTGGAGCTGAAGAACACCGTCAACACGATGGTGGCGCAGCTGTCGTCCTTCGCCGACCAGGTGACGCGGATGGCGCGGGACGTGGGCACTGAGGGCCGCCTCGGCGGTCAGGCGCGGGTCGACGGCGTCTCCGGTACGTGGAAGGAGCTCACCGACTCCGTCAACTTCATGGCGGGGAACCTGACCTCCCAGGTGCGCCAGATCGCGCAGGTGACCACGGCGGTGGCCCGGGGCGACCTGTCCCAGAAGATCGACGTGGACGCGCGCGGCGAGATCCTGGAGCTGAAGAACACCATCAACACGATGGTCGACCAGCTCTCCGCCTTCGCCGAGCAGGTGACGCGGGTCGCCCGCGAGGTGGGCACGGACGGGCGCCTCGGCGGGCAGGCGCAGGTGCCCGGTGTGGCCGGTGTGTGGCGTGATCTGACCGACTCGGTGAACGGCATGGCGGGGAACCTCACCGCTCAGGTCCGTAACATCGCGCAGGTGGCCACGGCGGTGGCGCGCGGTGACCTCTCGCAGAAGATCGACGTGGACGCGCGCGGCGAGATCCTGGAGCTGAAGAACACCCTCAACACGATGGTCGACCAGCTCTCGAACTTCGCCGAGCAGGTGACCAGGGTCGCCCGTGAGGTGGGTACGGAAGGCATCCTCGGTGGTCAGGCCGAGGTGCAGGGTGTGTCCGGTACGTGGAAGGACCTCACGCAGTCCGTCAACGGCATGGCGAACAACCTGACCCTTCAGGTCCGCAACATCGCCGAGGTCACCACCGCGGTTGCCAAGGGCGATCTCTCCAAGAAGATCACCGTGGACGCCAAGGGCGAGATCCTCGAACTGGTCACGACCGTCAACACGATGGTCGACCAGCTGATGAACTTCGGTGACGAGGTGACGCGGGTCGCCCGAGAGGTGGGTACCGAGGGCATTCTCGGTGGCCAGGCCCGGGTGCGTGGCGCCACGGGTATCTGGAAGGACCTCAGCGAGAACGTCAACCTGATGGCCAACAACCTGACCAGTCAGGTGCGGAACATCTCCCGGGTCTCATCCGCCGTCGCCAACGGCGACCTGACGAAGAAGGTCACGGTCGAGGCGCGCGGCGAGGTCGCCGAGCTCGCCGACACCGTCAACACGATGGTGACGACCCTGTCCTCGTTCGCCGACGAGGTGACCCGGGTGGCCCGCGAGGTGGGCACGGAGGGTGAGCTGGGCGGCCAGGCACGGGTCCCCGGGGTCGCCGGTACCTGGAAGGACCTCACCGAGTCCGTGAACTCGATGGCGTCCAACCTGACCGGGCAGGTGCGCCAGATCGCCACCGTCACCACGGCCATCGCCAAGGGCGATCTCACCAAGAAGATCGACATCGATGCCCGCGGTGAGATCCAGGAGCTGAAGAACACCATCAACACGATGGTCGACCAGCTGTCCTCGTTCGCGGAGCAGGTGACCCGAGTCGCCCGCGAGGTCGGTACCGAGGGGCAGCTGGGTGGCCAGGCGCGGGTCCGGGACGTCGACGGCACCTGGCGCGACCTCACCGAGTCGGTGAACGAGATGGCCGGAAACCTCACCCGTCAGGTGCGTGCCATCGCGGCCGTCGCCACCGCGGTGACCCGTGGTGATCTCAATCTGAAGATCGATGTGGACGCGGCCGGTGAGATCCAGGCCCTGCAGGACAACATCAACACGATGATCGCCAACCTGCGCGACACCACGGCGACCAACAAGGAGCAGGACTGGCTCAAGGGCAACCTCGCCCGGATCTCCGGTCTGATGCAGGGACGGCGCGATCTCGACGACGTGGCCTCGCTGATCATGAGCGAGCTGACCCCGGTCGTCTCCGCACAGCACGGCGCGTTCTTCCTGGCCATGGCGACCGGCGAGACCGACGCACTGGGTGCGGAGGGGGACCGGGAGGGCGCGTACGAGCTCCGGATGCGGGGCAGCTACGGCTATTCCGCCGGCTCCATGCCGACGTCCTTCCGGCCCGGTGAGACGCTCATCGGCACGGCCGCGGAGGAGAAGCGGACGATCCAGGTGGACAACGTCCCGCCGGGCTATCTGAAGATCTCCTCGGGTCTCGGCGAGGCGCCGCCCGCGCATGTGATCGTGCTGCCGGTGCTCTTCGAGGGCAAGGTACTCGGAGTGATCGAACTGGCCTCGTTCCAGCCGTTCACCCATATCCAGCGGGACTTCCTCAACCAGCTCGCCGAGATGATCGCTACGAGCGTCAACACCATTAGCGTCAACACGACGACGGAGAAGCTGCTGGAGCAGTCCCAGGAGCTCACCGAGCAATTGCGTGACCGTTCGCAGGAGTTGGAGAACCGGCAGAAAGCCCTCCAGGCCTCCAACGCGGAACTGGAGGAGAAGGCCGAGCTGCTGGCCCAGCAGAACCGCGACATCGAGGTCAAGAACACCGAGATCGAGGAGGCGCGGCAGGTCCTGGAGGAGCGCGCCGAACAGCTCGCGGTCTCGATGCGCTACAAGTCGGAGTTCCTGGCCAACATGTCGCACGAGCTGCGTACGCCGCTCAACTCGCTGCTCATTCTGGCCAAACTGCTGGCGGACAACGCCGAGGGCAACCTCTCACCGAAGCAGGTGGAATTCGCCGAGACGATCCACGGGGCGGGTTCCGATCTGCTGCAGCTGATCAACGACATCCTCGACCTGTCGAAGGTCGAGGCGGGCAAGATGGACGTCAGCCCGACCCGGATCGCGCTGGTCCAGCTGGTCGACTACGTGGAGGCGACGTTCCGGCCGCTCACCGCGGAAAAGGGGCTGGACTTCTCGGTACGGGTGTCGCCGGAGCTGCCGGCCACGCTGCACACGGACGAACAGCGGCTGCTGCAGGTGCTGCGCAACCTGCTCTCCAACGCGGTGAAGTTCACCGACAGCGGTGCTGTCGAGCTGGTGATCCGGCACGCGGGGGCCGAAGTGCCGAACGCCATCCGCGAACAGCTGCTGGAGGCTGGTTCGCTGCGTGACGCCGATGCCGATCTGATCGCGTTCTCGGTGACCGACACCGGGATCGGGATCGCGTCCAGCAAGATGCTGGTGATCTTCGAGGCGTTCAAGCAGGCGGACGGCACGACCAGCCGCAAGTACGGCGGTACGGGACTGGGCCTCTCGATCAGCCGGGAGATCGCCCGTCTGCTGGGCGGTGAGATCCATGCGGCGAGCGAGCCCGGCCGCGGCTCGACGTTCACGCTGTACCTGCCGCTGCACCCGAGCGAACTCCCGCCGCAGGGCTACCCGCAGATCGGTCCCGGACCCATCGAGGTGCACGGCGCCGGGGTCGAGAGCGGGCGGCTGCCCGAGGCCGGGCAGGGGATCGGGCAGGGCCTCGGACAGAGCTTCCAGGACTTCGGGCGTGGAACGGCCCAGCCAGGCGGCGGAGAGGACCGGAGCAGCGCCTCAGGGCTGTTGGGGCGCCGCCGCAAGGCGTTGGGCGGCTCGGGGCAGCAGTCCGCGCTGCCCGCCCCCTCGGCGCCGCAGGCCGCTCCGCAGGAGTCGTGGACGCCAAGTGTCCAGCAGGAGGAGTCCGAGCCCCGCAGGACGTTCCGGTTCAGTGGTGAGAAGGTCCTGATCGTGGACGACGACATCCGTAACGTCTTCGCGCTCACCAGCGTGCTGGAGCAGCACGGGCTCTCGGTGCTGTACGCGGAGAACGGGCGCGAGGGGATCGAAGTCCTGGAGCAGCACGACGATGTGACGGTCGTACTGATGGACATCATGATGCCGGAGATGGACGGCTATGCGACGACTTCGGCGATCCGTAGGATGCCGCAGTTCGCGGGGCTGCCGATCGTCGCGCTGACGGCCAAGGCGATGAAGGGTGACCGGGAGAAGGCCATCGAGTCCGGCGCATCCGACTACGTCACCAAGCCGGTCGACCCCGATCATCTGCTTTCCGTCATGGAGGGTTGGATGCGCGGAGAGTGATCGCCGATTGAACGAATCAATGGTGTTTTGTTGATCGAGTGGGTCCGAAGTGGTGTGGGAGCGCGGTGCGCGGGGAACCTTTTGGTCTTGCGCCGCGTTTCTGATATGTGCACAGTGACATCGCGGTGACAGGGTGTGGTGACAGGCGGGGTGCGGTTACCATGACCGGCACAAGGACGGACGGCGTAAGGGAGTCGTCCCCTGGGGCGGCGCCCGGTGCAATTCCGGGGCGAGGAGGACGGGCCATGGTGCCGAAGGCCAAGATCCTCCTGGTCGATGACCGGCCGGAGAATCTGCTGGCGCTGGAGGCCATCCTCTCTGCGCTCGATCAGACACTGGTGCGGGCATCGTCAGGGGAGGAAGCGCTCAAAGCGCTGCTCACGGACGACTTTGCGGTCATTCTGCTGGACGTGCAGATGCCGGGCATGGACGGTTTCGAAACCGCCGCGCACATCAAGCGGCGGGAGCGGACCCGGGACATCCCGATCATCTTCCTCACCGCGATCAACCACGGTCCGCATCACACCTTCCGGGGTTATGCGGCAGGCGCGGTGGACTACATCTCGAAGCCGTTCGATCCGTGGGTGCTGCGGGCGAAGGTCTCGGTCTTCGTCGAGCTGTACATGAAGAACTGCCAGCTCCGTGAGCAGGCGGCGTTGCTGCGCCTCCAGCTCGAAGGAGGTGTGCCCGCCGGTGCGAACCACGAGAAGGAACCCGCGGGTCTGCTGGCCGAACTCTCCGCGCGGCTCGCGGCCGTCGAGGAGCAGGCCGAGGCCCTGTCCAAGCAGCTGGACGACGAGTCGGCGGACGCTGCGGCGGTGGCCACGGCGGCCCATCTCGAACGGAAGCTGACCGGGCTGCGCCGGGCGCTGGACGCCCTGGAGCCCGGCACCAGCGGCGGACCGGCCACCCTTCCCTCGTAACGGTTCCGGGCCCGGTCTGCGCCGGTCCCCGACCCGTACCGCCCTTTGCGGGCAGCTGCCTTCGTGCTCGCGTGGCGGCAACTGCCCGGTGGTTTCGGCCGGTCGGCGCTCCGGGTGGGGTGCGGTGCGGTGAGGGCGTGTCAGTTTGCGGCCTCCGAAGGGCGACACGGTCGGGTGAACAGGCCCGCGCACGTGTTCACTGCCGCAGACACCGGTAACCTCGGCCCCATGGCCTCACGTACGTCCGGCAAGGGTTCCCAGGGCACGGCGGGCACCGCGAAGCGCGCCGGCGGCGGCGCGGGCCCGGCGAAGAAAGCCGCGCCCGCGAAGAAGGCCGCTGCCAAGAAGACCGCGCCCGCGAAAAAGGCTCCCGCCAAGAAGGCGGTGGCGAAGAAGGCGGCCGCACGCAAACCGGCGCCGTCGCCCACCAACGGGGTGTACCGGCTGGTGCGCGCCGTCTGGCTCGGTGCGGCCCACACCGTCGGCGCGATGTTCCGCGGCATAGGGCGTGGCGCCAAGGGCCTGGACCCCGCACACCGCAAGGACGGTGTCGCGCTGCTGCTGCTCGGTCTCGCACTGATCGTCGCCGCGGGCACCTGGTCGAATCTGCGCGGTCCCGTCGGCGATCTCGTGGAGATGCTCGTCACCGGCGCCTTCGGCAGGCTCGATCTCCTCGTGCCGATACTGCTCGGCGCCATCGCCGTACGGCTGATCCTCTATCCCGAGAAGCCCGAGGCCAACGGCCGGATCGTCATCGGACTGTCCGCACTGGTCATCGGGGTGCTCGGGCAGGTCCACATCGCGTGCGGATCGCCGGGACGCGAGGACGGCACCGAAGCGATGCAGGACGCGGGCGGGCTCATCGGCTGGGCCGCCTCCAAGCCGCTGATCTTCACCATGGGCGAGGTGCTGGCCGTCCCGCTGCTCCTGCTCCTCACCGTCTTCGGACTGCTCGTCGTCACGGCTACGCCGGTGAACGCCATTCCCCAGCGGCTGCGGCTGCTCGGCTCCAAGCTGGGGATCATCGAGCCGGATTACGACCCCGAGGCGCAGGACGGGAGCGACGACGAGCGGTACGACGAGCAGTGGCGCGAAGCGCTGCCCGCCCGCTCCCGGCGCTCCTCCCGCCGCTCCGAGCCGTCCGACGCATCCGAGGTGTACGACACCGACCGCGTCGAGGCCGACGCCCTCGCCAAGCGCCGGAGCAGGCCGCGCAGGCCCTCCGTGCAGCCCGCGATGAACCGCACCATGGACGCGGTGGACGTCGCGGCCGCCGCTGCCGCCGCGCTCGACGGAGCCGTGCTCAACGGCATGCCGCCCTCGCCCGTCGTCGCCGACCTCACCCAGGGCGTCTCCGTGGACCGCGAACGTACCGGTACGCCGGTACCGGGGGCCAGGGAGGCCGAGCCGGCCGGAAAGCCGGAGAAGGAGACGTCGCGCTCCGGAGATGTACCCGACCTGACCAAGCCCGCACCCGAGCGGTCGCAGTCGCAGCCCCTGCCGGCCCGCGCCGAGCAGCTCCAGCTCTCGGGCGACATCACGTACTCGCTGCCCTCGCTCGACCTGCTGGAGCGGGGTGGCCCGGGCAAGACCCGCAGCGCCGCCAACGACGCGATCGTCGCGTCGCTGACCAACGTCTTCACCGAGTTCAAGGTCGACGCTGCCGTCACCGGCTTCACCCGCGGACCGACGGTGACGCGGTACGAGGTGGAGCTCGGCCCGGCCGTGAAGGTCGAGCGGATCACGGCGCTCGCCAAGAACATCGCGTACGCCGTCGCCAGCCCCGACGTCCGGATCATCTCCCCGATCCCGGGGAAGTCGGCGGTCGGCATCGAGATCCCCAACACCGACCGCGAGATGGTCAACCTCGGAGACGTGCTGCGCCTCGCGGACGCGGCCGAGGACGACCACCCCATGCTGGTCGCACTCGGCAAGAACGTCGAGGGCGGCTACGAGATGGCCAACCTCGCGAAGATGCCGCACGTCCTGGTGGCCGGTGCGACCGGTTCCGGAAAGTCCTCCTGCATCAACTGTCTGATCACCTCGGTGATGGTCCGGGCGACTCCGGAGGACGTCCGCATGGTGCTGGTCGACCCCAAGCGGGTCGAGCTCACCGCCTACGAGGGCATTCCGCACCTGATCACGCCGATCATCACCAACCCCAAGAAGGCCGCCGAGGCCCTGCAATGGGTCGTGCGCGAGATGGATCTGCGCTACGACGACCTCGCCGCGTTCGGCTACCGGCACATCGACGACTTCAACCACGCCGTGCGCACCGGCAAGCTCAAGACGCCGGAAGGCAGCGAGCGGGAGCTGTCGCCGTACCCGTACCTGCTGGTGATCGTGGACGAGCTGGCCGACCTCATGATGGTCGCACCGCGCGATGTCGAGGACTCGATCGTCCGCATCACCCAGCTGGCCCGCGCCGCCGGTATCCATCTGGTCCTCGCCACCCAGCGCCCCTCGGTGGACGTCGTCACCGGACTCATCAAGGCGAACGTGCCGTCCAGGCTCGCTTTCGCGACCTCCTCGCTCGCCGACAGCCGGGTCATCCTCGACCAGCCCGGAGCCGAGAAGCTCATCGGAAAGGGTGACGGACTGTTCCTGCCGATGGGGGCGAACAAGCCGACCCGCATGCAGGGCGCCTTCGTCACCGAGGACGAGGTCGCCGCAGTGGTCCAGCACTGCAAGGACCAGATGGCCCCCGTGTTCCGCGAGGACGTGGTGGTCGGCACGAAGCAGAAGAAGGAGATCGACGAGGACATCGGCGACGACCTCGATCTGCTCTGCCAGGCCGCCGAGCTGGTCGTCTCCACCCAGTTCGGGTCCACCTCGATGCTCCAGCGCAAGCTGCGGGTGGGCTTCGCCAAGGCGGGCCGGTTGATGGACCTCATGGAGTCCCGGAACATCGTCGGGCCCAGCGAGGGGTCCAAGGCGCGCGACGTCATGGTGAAGCCGGACGAGCTCGACGGGGTGTTGGCTCAGATGCGTGGGGAAACCGGTTCGTGAGGGTTTTGCGGGCAACCGTTTCGCCGGGCCGTACGTCAAGTTGAAGGGAGGGACAGCAGGATGTCCTTCCACGGGGTGATCCGGCGAATCCGACTCTGTTCGAATCTGATGGCGTACAAAGTCCTCCCTCCCGGTTGCCCCACCCTTTCGTACCCCCCCTAGACTGAACATCCAGCAGGTGGCTCACGCTCGAAAGGCGCCCCCGTGTCCATCGGCAACTCCCCCGAAGACGACCGGCCCTTGATCGGTCGAGTGCTTCAGCAGGCTCGAATCGCCGCAGGTCTCACGGTCGAAGAGATCAGCACGTCCACCCGGGTGCGCATCCCCATCGTGCACGCGATCGAGGAGGACGACTTCTCCCGCTGTGGCGGTGACGTGTATGCGCGCGGCCACATCCGTACGCTGGCACGGGCCGTAGGCATCGATCCGGAACCGCTGGTTTCGCAGTTCGACGCCGAGCACGGCGGCCGTCCCTCGCCCACCCCGGCGGCTCCGCTGTTCGAGGCCGAGCGGATCCGTTCCGAACCCCGACGGCCCAACTGGACCGCGGCCATGGTCGCGGCCATCGTCGCCGTGGTCGGTTTCGTCGGCTTCACCTTCTTCAAGGGCGGTGACGAGCCCTCGACCGCCGGCCGGGTCGCCGAGGGGCCGACGTCCGACAAGATCACCCCCAAGCCGGCGAGCAGCAAGCCCGCCGATCCCAAGCCGGCCCCCTCCGACAGCGCCATTGCCGCGGCGCCGCAGGACAAGGTGACGGTCAAGCTCAGCGCCAGCCAGGGCAAGAGCTGGATCTCCGCCAAGGACCACAACGGCCGGCTGCTCTTCGACGGGCTGCTCCAGCAGGGTCAGTCGAAGACGTTCCAGGACAAGGAGCGAGTCGACCTCGTCCTCGGCGACGCCGGGGCGATCGAGCTCTTCGTCAACGGCAAGAAGGTCGAGGACCAGTTCCAGCCCGGCCAGGTCGAGCGGCTCTCGTACACCAAGGGCGATCCCGAGGTCGGCTGACGCAGCCACCCACGGTTCGCACACCGCGGCGAGCACCCGGCCAGCACGCCGGGCGCTCGCCGTCTTTGTCACTCCCTGTAACTGTGGAACCTGCACGGTGGGGCCAGTGCCGGGACAAAGTAGTCTTGAGCCCATGCCCGAACGCCGTACCGTCGCCCTTGTCACTCTTGGCTGCGCCCGTAACGAGGTGGACTCGGAGGAGCTCGCAGGCCGCTTGGCAGCGGACGGCTGGGAGCTCGTCGAGGATGCCTCCGCTGCCGATGTCGCCGTGGTCAACACCTGTGGATTCGTCGAGGCCGCCAAGAAGGACTCCGTCGATGCCCTGCTCGAAGCCAATGATCTGAAGGACCACGGCCGGACCCAGGCCGTCGTCGCCGTCGGCTGCATGGCCGAGCGCTACGGCAAGGACCTCGCCGAGGCCCTGCCGGAAGCGGACGGAGTCCTCGGATTCGACGACTACGCAGACATCTCGGACCGCCTCCAGACCATCCTCAACGGCGGCATCCACGCCTCGCACACCCCGCGCGACCGCCGCAAGCTGCTGCCGATCAGCCCGGCCGACCGGCAGGACGCCGATGTGGCCCTGCCCGGTCACGCCCAGGAAGCCGCGCCGGTCCCCGCCGATCTGCCGGAGGGTGTCGCACCGGTCTCCGGCCCGCGGGCCCCCCTGCGCCGCCGGCTCGGCACCAGCCCCGTCGCCTCGGTGAAGCTGGCCTCCGGCTGCGACCGCCGCTGCTCCTTCTGCGCCATCCCGTCCTTCCGCGGCTCCTTCATCTCGCGGCGTCCCTCGGACGTCCTGGGTGAGACCAGGTGGCTGGCCGAGCAGGGGGTGAAGGAGGTCATGCTGGTCTCCGAGAACAACACCTCCTACGGCAAGGACCTCGGTGACATCCGGCTGCTGGAGACGCTGCTGCCGGAGCTCGCCGATGTCGACGGGATCGAGCGGATCCGGGTCAGCTACCTGCAGCCCGCCGAGATGCGGCCCGGCCTGATCGACGTGCTGACCTCGACGCCGAAGGTCGCGCCCTACTTCGACCTCTCCTTCCAGCACTCGGCCCCCGGTGTGCTGCGGGCGATGCGCCGGTTCGGCGACACCGACAGCTTCCTGGAGCTTCTGCACACCATCCGGAGCAAGGCACCGCACGCGGGTGCGCGCTCGAACTTCATCGTGGGCTTCCCCGGTGAGACCGAGGCCGACCTGGCGGAGCTGGAACGGTTCCTCACAGGTGCGCGCCTCGACGCCATCGGCGTCTTCGGCTACTCCGACGAGGACGGCACCGAGGCGGTCGGCTACGGGAACAAGCTGGACGACGACACCATCGCGGAGCGGCTCGCTCATATCTCGCAGCTGGCCGAGGAACTGACCTCGCAGCGGGCCGAGGAGCGGGTCGGCGAGACGCTCCAGGTGCTGGTCGAGTCGGTCGAGGCGACCGAGGACGAGTCGCGCGCCGTGGGCCGCGCCGCCCACCAGGCGCCCGAAACGGACGGCCAGGTGCTCTTCACCGCACGCGAGGGGCTCGTCCCGGGCCGTATGGTCGAGGCAAAGGCAGTCGGGACCGAGGGCGTCGACCTGGTGGCCGAGTGTCGTGAGCTTGCGGAGGTGGCCAGATGACCGGAGCGCCTGCATCCGCGGCAGGGGGTTCCGGCGCTACGCCGGCCCGCGGCGGGAAGCTGGGCACTGCGGCCGTCAGTCAGGCCAGCCTGTGGAACGTCGCCAATCTCCTCACCATGGCGCGGCTGGTGCTGGTGCCCGGATTTGTCGTGCTCCTGCTCCACAACGGCGGGTACGACCCGGTGTGGCGTTCCTTCGCCTGGGCGGCCTTCGCCGTCGCGATGATCACCGACCTGTTCGACGGGCACCTGGCGCGTACGTACAACCTGGTCACCGACTTCGGGAAGATCGCCGACCCGATCGCCGACAAGGCGATCATGGGCGCGGCGCTCGTCTCGCTGTCGTACCTCGGCGATCTGCCCTGGTGGGTCACGGGCGTGATCCTCTTCCGCGAGCTCGGCATCACCGTGCTGCGGTTCTGGGTGATCCGGCACGGGGTGATTCCGGCCAGCCGTGGCGGGAAGCTGAAGACGCTCGCGCAGGGGACGGCCGTCGGGATGTACGTCCTGGCGCTGACCGGCCCGCTGGCCACGCTGCGGTTCTGGGCGATGGCGGTGGCCGTCGTACTGACGGTCGTCACCGGTCTGGACTATGTGCGTCAGGCCATCGTGCTGCGACGCCAGGGTCTCGCGGCGGAGCGGGCGGCGGCCGCCCAGGAAGCCGTCGAGGCGGCCGCGGAGAATCCCGGGGGCGCCGAGGGCGCGGACCGGGTTTCCGGGACCTCAGGGACCCGCGGTGCGGCGGAGGCCGAGCGGTGACAGCCGCGGCCCGCGTGCTGCGACTGCTCGTCGAGCGGGGGGAGACCCTTGCCGTCGCCGAGTCGCTGACCGGTGGACTGGTCGCGGCGGAGTTGACGTCCGTACCCGGTGCCTCGCACGCGTTCCGCGGCTCCGTGACGGCCTATGCGACCCCCCTCAAGAGTGAAGTCCTGGGTGTGGATCCAGCCCTTCTCGCGTCGAACGGTGCGGTGGATCCGGACGTCGCTTCCCAGATGGCGGAGGGCGTACGCCGGGTTCTCGGAGCGGACTGGGGGCTTGCCACCACGGGTGTCGCGGGCCCGGAACCGCAGGACGGCCGGCCCGTGGGAACGGTCTTCGTCGCACTCCGCGGGCCTCAGGGGGTGGCGAAAGTAGCCGCACTGCGGTTGAACGGCGGACGAGCGGACATCCGTAATGAGAGCGTACGGAGCGTGCTCGATCTGCTCTCCGGCGAACTCGGTGGGTACACGAGCGCACAGGATACGGAACAGATCGGGGGGAATTGATGTTTGCAGCCCTGAGTGAACACGACATCGCTCCCCGCACGGCCGCGGCGCTAGGCGGTACGGTGGGGCGTGAAGGATGCGGCTACGCGGTCCGAGGAGGGAGCCACCGATGATTCTGCTCCGTCGCCTGCTTGGTGACGTGCTGCGTCGGCAGCGCCAGCGCCAAGGCCGTACTCTGCGCGAAGTCTCCTCGTCCGCCCGAGTTTCGCTCGGCTATCTTTCCGAGGTGGAGCGGGGGCAGAAGGAGGCATCCTCCGAACTGCTCTCCGCCATTTGCGACGCGCTTGACGTACGGATGTCCGAGCTCATGCGTGAAGTGAGCGATGATCTGTCGTTGGCTGAACTGGCCGAGTCGGCAGCAGCCGGCGACCCGGTACCCGTGCCGGTGCGCCCCAGGCTCAATTCCGTCTCTGTTTCGTCGGTGGCGGGTGTACCGACGGGACGGGTGACCATCAAGGCGCCTGCGGAAGCGGTGGATGTCGTCGCCGCCTGACCCGCGCGGTTCGGTCTGAAGCCGGAGCCCCGGTCCTCCCCTCTGGGGGCGGACCGGGGCTTCTGTGTGTCGAGAGGGTTGTGGCGGGCAGGCGCACTGTATGAGACCGGGGAGCGATCTCGTGCAGATCTCTCCCTGAATGACCGTTTCGCTTCGTTTGTGCCATCGTGGGTGGTGCTGAACGGAACGGATATCAGATCGGAGAAGTGCATGTCTGTGGTGAAGAGCCCGCTGTCCGAAGCTGACCTCAAGTCCGTCGGCGATGCCCTCCAGGGCGCCCTTGTGGACCTCGTCGACCTGTCCCTGGTCGCCAAGCAGGTCCACTGGAACGTGGTGGGGCCACGCTTCAGGTCCGTGCACCTTCAGCTCGACGAGGTCGTCGACACCGCCCGCCAGCACTCCGACACGGTGGCCGAACGGGCCTCCGCGATCGGCGTCAACCCGGACGGCCGGTCGGCGACGATCGCCAGGACCACGGCCATCGACTCCGTGCCCGAGGGCTGGGTCAAGGACGTGGACGCGGTACGGACCCTGGTTGACGCCCTCGGCGTGGTGATCGGCCGGATGCGGGAGAGGATCGAGGTGACCGGTGAGCCCGACCCGGTCAGTCAGGACATCCTGATCTCGCTGACCGCCGATCTTGAGAAGCACGCGTGGATGTTCCAGGCGGAGAGCGCCTGACGGCATCCCGTTTCACCCGGCCGGTGCCAAGGTATCCGACCGGTTCACCGACCCCCGGGTCTGCCCGCTCTCGGGCAGCTGCCGGTTCGCACCATTCGAGGAGTCGCAATGACCGACGAAAGCGCGAAGGACAAGATGGCCGGCAAGGCCAAGGAGGCCATGGGCAAGATGGCCGGCAACCGCCGCATGGAGGCGGAAGGCCAGGCGGACCAGGCGAAGGGCAAGGCCAAGGGCGCCATGGGCGATGCCAAGGAGCGCGCCGAGGGCGTCAAGGACTCGCTGTCCGGCGACGACAAGGACTGACGGCCGACGCGGAGCCCCCACCGGAAGCGGTGGGGGCTCCGCTCTGGATGCGGCCCAGGTGGAGCCGGGCGAGACTGCGAGAGCGTGCGACTGCGCCGTGCGCGCCGGTACTGCACCGGTGCGCTCTCCCGCTGGGTGATCTCGCCGGATTAGGGTCTTTCGTTTGGATCGGACCCCGCGAGCCCGGCCTGATCCGACGAAGGGCCCTGGGTTCGGCCGGAGGAGGCAGCCATGGTGCGGCGATGGGTGCCGGCGCTCGTTCTCGGCGGTGTGTGGTGGTGGGCTGTGCTGCGGCTGGTCCTTGAGCCGGCGCACACCGGGGTGGTCGAGGGCGCGGTGGCGGCGGGTGGCTGGGGGCTGAGCCTTCTGCCGGTACATGTGGCCGCGACCGCCCGGCCTACCGGAATCTTCGACGCGGGCACCGGCCTCCTGCGGCGGTGCGCCGCTGGGCTGCGGGACACGGGCCGGTCCTGGTGGGCTACCAGGGCATGGCGACGCCGCCGTTCGGGCGGAGGATCTGACCCGTCATGAAGGCCGACGCGTCTGACGCCAGATGCAGAACCGTGTGGGCGACGTCAACGGGCTCGCCGACCCTGCCCAGCGGCGATATCCGCGCCATCGTGGCCTCCGCCCGGTGCTGCTGCTCCGCGTCGTGGCGGGCGGTCATGGGGGTGCGGACCCAGCCGGGAGCGACGGCGTTGACCCGGATGGCGTGCGGACCGAGTTCGGTCGCCAGGGTCTTCGTCAGCTGGACCACCGCCGCCTTGGCAGCGCTGTAGCAGAGCAGTCCGGGGCTCGCGGAGTCGACCGCGCCCGAGGCCATGGTGATCAGTGATCCGGAAGCGCCCCGGGCGATCATGGAGCGGGCCACTTCCTGGCAGGCGTACAGCACACCCTTGAAATTGACCGAGAGCACCCGGTCGAGATCCTCGTCCGCGGTCTCCAGGACGCTGCTCGTGTGCATGATCCCGGCGACGGCGGCCAGGATGTCCAGATCCCCGGCGGCCTCGACGGCTGCCCGGACCTGACTGCGGTCGGTGACATCGAGCGGGTGGGTGTGGGCTTCACCACCCGCCGCGGTGATCAGCTCCAGGGTCTCCAGGAGACCCTTCTCGTCGCGGTCCGCGCAGTGGACGGTGGCGCCCGCCTCGGCCAGGAGGACCGCGCCGGCCCGGCCGATGCCGCCGGCCGCACCGGTGACGAACGCGGAGCGGCCCGTGAGGTCGTACGCGGCGATTGACATGACCGGACCGTACGACTGAATCTGACGGGTCGTCAACTAGGGTGTGGGGCCCGATTGGCAGTGCGGACACCAGTAGGCGGGGCGGGCATCCTGCTCGGCGGCGCGGATCGGCGTTCCGCAGCGCAGGCAGGGGCGGCGGGTCCTGCCGTAGACCCAGAGGTTCTCGCTCGGGCGGCCGGGGCGGGACGCCTGACCGGTGGCGGTACGGGAGCGCGCGGTGGTGGTGGTGATGCGCACCGGGCGGTCCCGATTGGCTTCGAGGAGCTGGCGGGCCGTGGTCACCAGAAGGGCCGCCGTGGCGCCGGGCAGCTCTCCCACGGGGAGCCATGGGGTGGCGCGGGCCAGGAAACAGAGCTCGGCCTTGTAGATGTTGCCGATGCCGGCCAGGTTGCGCTGGTCCAGCAGGGCCTCGCCCAGGGGGCGGGCCGGGGCGGCGAGCAGATTGCGCAGTGCCGCGTCGGCGTCCCAGTCGGGCCCGAGGAGGTCCGGGCCGAGGTGACCGACCGCCTTCTCCTCGTCTGCCGTGCGCAGGAGTTCGAGGACGGGGAGGCGATAACCGACGGCCGTGTGACCGGAGTTGCCCAGGATGGCGCGGATCTGGTGCGTGGGGCCGCCGCGCCAGTGCTCGTCCGGGCGGTAGATGCGCCAGGCCCCGTCCATGCGCAGATGGCTGTGCAGGGTCAGGCCGCCCTCAATACGGGTCAGCAGATGCTTGCCGCGCGAGACGACGCCGAGCACGGACCGGCCGGTGAGGTCGGCGGTGGCGAACCGGGGAACGCGCAGGTCGGACCTGGTGAGGACCTCACCGGCGAGTGCGCGGTGCAGACGCCTGGCGGTCTGCAGGACGGTGTCTCCTTCGGGCATACCTCCATGATGCGCGGGATGCGCGGCGCGGGCCGGGGTGAGGGCGTAACGCGCCGGGTCATGCGCGGAGGCGGAGGCCTCTCGGGGTGGCGAGGAAGCCGGCCGACTCCAGAGTCCGGCCCAGCGGTGAGGTCAGCGCCGAGGCGCCGTTGGTGCGCTCCACCGTCACCGTGCCCAGGGCTCCGGCGCGGGCGGCAGCGGCCAGGGCCGTGGCGGCCGCCCGCAGGGCGGGGTCCTCAGGATCGGTCGGCCAGGCGAGCAGCGTTTTTCCGCCGCGCTCCATGTACAGCGTCAGTTCACCGTCCACCAGGACCACGAGGGAGCCGGCCTTCCGGCCCGGCTTGTGGCCGGCGCCGTCCGGTGGTTCGGGCCACGGGAGGGCAGCCCCGTAGGCATTGGCCGGGTCGGCCGCCGCGAGGACCAGGGCCTGCGGAGCCGCACCCGGTTCCGTCCGGTCGCGGGCGGTGGAGGCCGCGCGGAGCCGGTCGACCGCGCCGTCCATGGCGAACTGTGCGGCCCCCAGCCCCTCCACGGCATAGCCGCGACGGGCCTGACCGTTGTCCTCGAAGACGGACAGCACGCGGTACGCGGCGGAGAAGCCGCCCTCGACGCCCTCGGCCTGGACCGCGCCACGGGTCACCACACCGTGCCGGTCCAGGAGTGTGCGGGCCAGGGCGTGGGCCCGGTGCGTGGGGTCCGGCTCGAGGGCGGGCAGCAGGGACCAGCGGCCCGACACCGTGGGCGGGCCGGTGCGCGAGGAGGGACGGGCCGCGGCCGTCAGCGAGCCGTAACGGCCGCGGGGGACGTTCCGCCGCGCGCGGTGCGCGGTCGATCCCGCCGTGCGCCCGGAGCCGAGCAGCGAACGCAGCGGTGCGAGCGTGTCGTTGGTGAGCCGGCCCGACCAGGTGAGGTCCCAGACGGCGTCCGCCAGGTGCGGATCGGTGCAGTCCGGGTGCGTGGTGGCCCGGACCTGATCGGCGATCTGGCGGAAGAAGAGTCCGTATCCGCCGGTCAGGGCGGTGAGTACGGACTCGTGCAGCGCGCTGAGCTCGAGCGGGCGCGGGGGAGCCAGGAGCAGGGGGGCGCTGTCGGCCAGGTAGAGGGAGAGCCAGCCGTCCTTGCCGGGCAGGGCGCCCGCACCGGCCCACACGACCTCTCCGGTGGTGGTCAGTTCGTCGAGGAGCGCGGGGGAGTAGCCGGTGACACGGCCGGGCAGGACCAGCTTCTCCAGGGCCGACGCGGGGACGGGAGCACCCTGCAACTGCTCGATGGCACGGGCCAGTCCGTCGATGCCCCGCAGGCTGTTACTGCCGTGGTGCTGCCACTGGGGCAGGAATCCGGCCAGGGCGGCGGGCGGCACCGGCTCCAGCTCATGACGGAGCGCGGCGAGCGAGCGGCGCCGCAGCCGTCGCAGCACCGTGGCGTCGCACCACTCCTGGCCGATCCCGGCGGGATGGAACTCGCCCTGGACGATCCGGCCGGAGGCCGCCAGCCGCTGCAGCGCCCCGTCGGTGACAGCGATCCCGAGGCCGAAGCGGGCAGCGGCACCGGCGGAGGTGAACGGGCCGTGCGTGCGGGCATAGCGTGCCAGGAGGTCACCGAGTGGCTCCTTGACCGGTTCGGTGAACGCCTCCGGGACACCGACCGGGAGAGCCGTGCCCAGGGCGTCGCGCAGCCGGCCCGCGTCCTCGATCGCCGCCCAGTGCTCACCGCCGCCGATCCGGACCCGGATGGCCCGGCGTGCCGACGCCAGCTCCTGCGCCCACGGTGGTTCGGCCCCGCGCTCGGCCAGCTCCGCGTCGGTGAGCGGGCCGAGGACCCGCAGCAGATCGGCGACGCCTTCGGCATCCTTGATCCTGCGGTCCTCGGTCAGCCACTGGAGCTCCCGCTCCAGCTCGGTCAGGACGTCGGCGTCGAGCAGCTCGCGCAGCTCCGCCCGGCCCAGCAGCTCGGCCAGCAGATGGGAGTCGAGCGAGAGCGCGGCGGCCCGCCGCTCGGCGAGGGGGGAGTCGCCCTCGTAGAGGAACTGCGCGACGTAGCCGAACAGGAGCGAGCGCGCGAACGGTGACGGCTCCTGCGTCGTCACCTCGACCAGGCGGATCCGGCGTGCTTCCAGATCACCCATCACCTCGGTGAGCCCGGGAACGTCGAAGACGTCCTGCAGGCACTCGCGGACCGCTTCGAGAACGATGGGGAACGAGCCGAACTCGGAGGCCACCTGGAGGAGCTGGGAGGCTCGCTGCCGCTGCTGCCACAGCGGGGTGCGCTTGCCGGGGCTGCGCCGCGGAAGCAGCAGCGCCCGGGCCGCACATTCACGGAACCGGGAGGCGAACAGGGCGGAACCGCCGACCTGATCGGTGACGAGCTGTCCGATCTCGCCCTGGTCGAAGGCGACGTCGGCGGCGCCGACCGGGGGCTGATCGCTGTCGTGGCCTGCGTTCGACAGCGGGGCCGGTGCCGGACCGCCGGATTCGGACGTCCCGGCCGGGGCCACCGGGTCGAAGTCGAGGAGGTCCAGGCCCATCATGTCGGCGTCCGGAAGCCTGAGCACGATGCCGTCGTCGGCATGCATGACCTGGGCGTCCATGCCGTACCGCTCGGCGAGGCGGGCGCTGAGCGCGAGCGCCCAGGGGGCGTGCACCTGGGCGCCGAACGGGGAGTGCACGACCACCCGCCAGTCGCCCAGCTCGTCCCGGAAACGCTCGACGAGGATCGTCCGGTCGTCCGGGACATGACCGCAGGCCCGGCGCTGCTCGTCGATGTACGAAAGGACGTTGTCCACGGCCCAGGTGTCCAGACCCGCCGCAAGCAGCCGTTCCCGGGCGTCCTCGGGGGACAGCCCGCCGAGCTCGCGGAGAAAGGCGCCCAGGGCACGGCCCAGCTCCAGCGGCCGGCCCAGCTGGTCGCCCTTCCAGAACGGCAGCCGGCCCGGCACACCGGGCGCGGGCGACACCAGCACCCGGTCGCGGGTGATGTCCTCGATCCGCCAGGACGTGGTGCCCAGCGTGAAGACATCGCCCACCCGGGACTCGTACACCATCTCCTCGTCCAGCTCACCGACCCGGCCGCCGCCCTTCTTGGGGTCGGCGCCGGCGAGGAAGACCCCGAAGAGTCCGCGGTCGGGGATGGTGCCACCGGAGGTGACGGCGAGCCGCTGGGCGCCGGGGCGGCCCGTGACCGTACCGGCGACGCGGTCCCAGACCACGCGCGGGCGCAGCTCGGCGAAGGCGTCGGACGGGTAGCGGCCGGCCAGCATGTCGAGCACGGCAGTGAAAGCGGACTCGGGGAGCGAGGCGAAAGGCGCGGCCCGGCGCGTCACGGCCAGCAGGTCGTCCACCTGCCAGCTGTCCAGGGCGACCATGGCGACCAGTTGCTGCGCCAGCACGTCCAGCGGATTGGACGGGATCCGGAGCGCCTCGATGGAGCCCTCGCGCATCCGCTCGGTGACCACCGCCGCCTGCACCAGGTCACCCCGGTACTTCGGGAAGACGACCCCGGTGGACACCGCGCCCACCTGGTGCCCGGCACGGCCGACGCGCTGCAGCCCGGAGGCGACCGAGGGGGGCGACTCGACCTGGATCACCAGGTCGACCGCGCCCATGTCGATGCCCAGCTCCAGGCTGGACGTGGCGACCACCGCGGGCAGCCTGCCCGCTTTGAGGTCCTCCTCGACCTGGGCGCGCTGCTCCTTGGACACCGATCCGTGGTGCGCCCGTGCGAGCAGGGCCGGCGCCCCCTTGGCGGCACCCGACTCGGCCATGATCTCGGCGGGCGAGTGGGCCTCCGGCATCGTCTCGCCGGTGGCCCGCTCGTAGGCGATCTCGTTGAGCCGGTTGCAGAGCCGCTCGGCGAGACGGCGGGAGTTGGCGAAGACGATCGTGGAGCGGTGCGCCTGGACGAGATCGGCGATCCGCTCCTCCACGTGCGGCCAGATCGACGGCTTGTCCGCCTGGCCCGCGGTGTCCGTGCCGGCGGCGGGGGAGCCGCCGAGCTCACCGAGATCCTCGACCGGTACGACCACCGACAGATCGAACCGCTTGGTGGAAGGCGGCTGGACGATCTCCACCCTCCGCTGCGGGGAGAGGAACCGCGCCACTTCGTCGACCGGACGGACCGTGGCGGACAGGCCGATGCGGCGGGCCGGTCGTGCCAGCAGTTCGTCGAGACGCTCCAGCGACAGGGCGAGATGGGCGCCGCGCTTGGTGCCCGCGACGGCGTGCACCTCGTCCAGGATCACCGTCTCGATCCCCGCCAGCGCCTCCCGGGCCGAGGAGGTCAGCATCAGGAACAGGGACTCGGGGGTGGTGATCAGGATGTCCGGCGGCCTGGTCGCCATCGAACGGCGCTCGGCGGGCGGGGTGTCGCCCGAGCGGATTCCCACGCGCACCTCGGGCTCGGGCAGTCCGAGGCGCACCGACTCCTGGCGGATGCCGGTGAGCGGCGAGCGGAGATTGCGTTCCACGTCGACCGCGAGCGCCTTGAGCGGCGACACGTACAGCACCCGGCAGCGCTTCTTCGCCTCGGCGGGCGGTGGGACCGCCGTCAGCTGGTCGAGGGCGGCGAGGAAGGCCGCCAGCGTCTTGCCGGATCCCGTCGGCGCGACGACCAGGACGTCCGACCCCTCACCGATCGCCCGCCAGGCACCTTCCTGCGCGGCCGTGGGCGCGCTGAAGGCCCCCGTGAACCAACTGCGGGTCGCGGAGGAGAACGAATCGAGTGCGGAGCCGGTCATGCCCCCATCGTGCACCCCGCCACTGACAACGGCCGGGACACCGCCTGCGACCGGGGGCGGGCAGGGTGCGGTCCGCCCGGCTGTTTCCGCCGGCCCGCAGGATCGGTGACCTCGGCCGGGAGCTGCGAGAATCCGGGTATGGCGGGAGCTGCGGGACGGGCGGAGTGGGCGAGGTACTGGCAGTACGCGGAACTGCCCGGCCTCGACCTGCTGCGGGCCCGCTACGTCCGCCACGCCTTCCCGCGCCACAGCCACGAGGGCTATGTCTTCGGCGCCGTCACCCAGGGCCTCGAGGACGTCGCACTGCCCGGCGAAACCGTCCACGCGGGCCCGGGCTCCGTGGTCATGATCAACCCTGAGGTGCCGCACACCGCCCGCGCCGGTGTCCCCGAGGGGTGGGTGTACGCGACGCTCTACCCGTCCGCGCAGGTGATCAACGACATCGCGGCCGATACGACGGATCTGCGCGGCACGGTCGGTTTCACCGAGACCAGCGTGGTCGATCCGTACGCGGCCCGGCTGATCGGCGAGGTCCACCGTGCGGCGGAGGAGGGCAACGCACTCGCCGCGGACAGTGTGCTGCGGGTCATGGTCACGCGTCTGCTCACCCGGCACGGAAGCGCGCTGTCCACTCCCGGGCCCCGGGCTGCGGGCGCGCGGGACGCGGCGCGCGCCCGTGCCGTACTGGAGAGCCGGATGGCCGCGCCGCCATCCCTGGAGGCACTGGCCACCGAGCTCGGTACCAGCCCGTTTGCCCTGCTGAGGGCTTTCAGGAAGCAGTACGGGATGCCGCCGCACACCTGGCTCACCGATGCCCGGGTCAGGCGGGCTCGCCGGATGCTCGACGCGGGCACAGCCCCTGCCCTGGCGGCGGCCGAGGTCGGCTTCACCGACCAGCCGCATCTCAACCGTCACTTCACCCGGATCGTGGGGGTGCCGCCGGGCGCCTACCAGCGCGAACGCGCAAGAACGTACAAGACGTGCCCCGAACCGCCCGGGTAGCGTCCGCGACGTGGCAGAACAGACAGCACCCCTTCAGAAACCCGGCGAACCGGCAAGCGGCAGTGCGCTCGCCGCCGGGGCCAAGCCGGACGCGGCCGTCGTGCGTGACGCGCTCGGAGTCGGCATAGCCGTCGGACTCTCCGGCTTCGCCTTCGGTGTCACCTCGGCCGGCGCCGGACTGAGCCTGCTGCAGTCCTGTGCGCTCAGCCTTCTCGTCTTCACCGGCGCCTCCCAGTTCGCCCTGGTCGGTGCCCTCGCCGCGGGTGGCAATCCGTACACGGCGGCTGCCGGTGCCTTCTTCCTCGGGGTACGCAACTCCTTCTACGGGCTGCGGCTGTCGCAGCTGCTCGCCCTCCCGCGTGCCGTGCGCCCCTTCGCCGCCCACTGGGTCATCGACGAGACGACAGCCGTGACGCTGCCCCAGCCCACCCGGCGGGCGGCGCGGATCGGCTTCACCGTCACCGGGCTCACCCTCTACGTGCTGTGGAACCTCACCACACTCGTCGGCGCCCTGGGCGCCGAAGCGCTCGGCGACACCGATGCCTGGGGGCTGGACGCGGCCAGTCCCGCCGTCTTCCTCGCCCTGCTCGCGCCGATGCTGAAGACCACGACGGAGCGCGTCACCGCCGGGCTCGCGGTTGTCCTCGTCCTCGGCCTGCTGCCGGTGCTCCCCGCCGGGGTGCCCGTACTGGTGTCCGCGCTCGCTGCGCCCGTCGTCCTCTTCATGAGGGGGCGCGGCAGCGGTAAGGGACAGGCACAGGGACGGAAGGACGCGAGGGCTTCGCGCACGACCACGACGGAGGACCACGGATGAACGTCTGGATCGCCATCGCGCTGACCACCGCCGGCTGCTACCTCGCCAAGCTCCTCGGCCTCCTGGTGCCCGCAGGGGCCCTGGAACGCCCGCTCGTGCAACGCCTCGCCGCGCTGCTGCCGGTGGCACTTCTGGCCGCTCTGACCGCGCAGCAGACCTTCGGCGACGGACAGGCACTGACGCTGGACGCCAGAGGGGCGGGCCTTGCCGCGGCGGCCCTCGCGCTCGTCCTGCGTGCGCCGTTCCTCGTGGTGGTGGGCGCCGCCGTGGTCGTCACCGCCGGAGTACGCGCCCTCGGCTGACCCCATGGACCCGCGGGTGGACGGACCCGTGTCAGTCGAGCGCACGGCCGTGCGCCCGCAGGGTCTGCAACGCCCTGAGCGTCACCAGGGGGCGCCCCTCGAGCGCGGTCCCCGGCGCCCATTGCCGCCAGGTCACCGGCCAGCCGCCGTCCGCTTCCTGCCCGGCCGCCAGGTGGTCCAGCGAGAGATCCATCTCCACGTCGCTGAACCACCGGCGGGCGAGCGACTCCGGAGCCCGGGCGTAGTCGTACGGGAAGTGCTGCTCGCCGGGCGCGTAACCGGCCACCACCGGATACTCGGCCCGCTGCTCCGGATCCAGCACGGCGAGCCGCTGGTCGCGCACCAGGCGCCCCAGCCGGTCGGCCGCGGCCTCGGCGCGTGGCCGGTCCGGGGCACCGTCGAGAAAGGCGACGGCGGCCTCGATCTCGTACGGATGTGACACCTGCAGGGCGTCGACCGCGGCCCAGCAGAAGTCGGTGGCCCGGAACAGCCAGGCATGCCACACCGCGTTGCGGTGCAGCAGCCCGACCACAGGACCGGTGGCCAGCAGCTCGGCCGGCGGATTGTCGACGATCGGGATGAACGGCGCGGCAGGATAGCCACGCTGCGAGGGAAGGAGGGCGGGCAGCGCGCCCTCCTTCGTGGACACCTCGGTGAGGAAACGGCAGATCCTCTCCACCCGGAGACCGTTGCAGCGGCCGATGGAGTCGAGGACGCTCAGCGCGTGCGCCGTGTGCAGCGGCTGACTGACAGGTCCGCGCAGATCGGGTTCGAGCGCGTGCCCGTACCCGCCGTCCTCATTGAGATAGGCGGCGAGCGCCGTTTCCACGGCATCGTCACTTCCTTTCAGGAAGTGATGGGCGAACCGCCGCTGTTCGAGGACACGGGCCGTGAGCCAGATGAACTGCTCGGCACGGTTGAGGGGAGTTTCTCCGGTTCCAGCCATGGACCGACCGTAGGCCGGGAAGGGCTCCCGGCAAGGGCAGGCGGCCCGGCTGCACTCTCAGGAGCGGGATACTGATGGCATGCGGTTGACGATTTTCTGGGAACGGATGGCGGACCACTTCGGCGCGGGCTACGCCGACTCCTTCGCGCGGGACCACGTGATGGCCGAGCTCGGCGGTCGCACGGTGCACGAGGCGCTGGCCGCCGGCTGGGAAGCCAAGGACATCTGGCGCGGAGTCTGCACGGCGGTCGGCATCCCCGCGGACAAGCGCTGACGCGCAGCTCAACGCCCTGCGGCGGCCGGTGGTCGCCCGGGGCGCGCGACGGGCCGCCGGCGGGGTAGGCGAGACTGGATCCGTGGCACCGACAGACGAGACCGCTCAGACCCAGCCGCCCATCACTCCGCCCGTCGGGCCACCGGCCCCGCCGGCCGGCGGCGGGTCGGCCCGCATGCCGGCCTGGCTGCCGCGTGCGATGGTGCTGGCACTGGCGCTCTACGCCTGTTTCCGGCTCGGCAGCTGGGCGTTCGACCAGCTCATCGGTCTGCTGATCAATGTGCTGATCGCCTTCTTCCTGGCGCTCGCCATCGAACCCGCGGTCAGCCGTATGTCTGCGGCCGGCATGCGCCGGGGCCTCGCCACCTTCCTGGTCTTCCTCGCGGTGCTGATCGCCGGAGCAGGTTTCGTCGTACTGCTCGGCTCGATGCTCGCGGGCCAGATCGTCGAGATGGTGGAGGACTTCCCGAATTACCTCGACTCGGTGATCAACTGGGTCAACCAGACCTTCCACACGGAGCTCTCCCGGGTCGAGGTGCAGGACAGCCTGCTGCACTCCGACTGGTTGCAGAAGTACGTCCAGAACAGCGCGACCGGTGTGCTCGACGTGTCGACCACGGTCCTCGGCGGTCTGTTCCGACTGCTGACGATCTTCCTGTTCTCCTTCTACTTCGCCGCCGACGGGCCCCGGCTGCGCCGCGGGCTGTGCTCCGTTCTCCCGCCCTCCCGCCAGGCCGAGGTGCTGCGGGCCTGGGAGATCGCGGTCGCCAAGACAGGCGGATATCTGTACTCGCGCGGCCTGATGGCACTCATCTCCGGAGTCGCGCACTACATCCTGCTGGCGGCTCTCGGAGTGCCGTACGCGCCGGCACTCGCGGTCTGGGTCGGACTCGTCTCGCAGTTCATTCCCACGATCGGCACGTACCTGGCGGGCGCACTGCCGATGCTGATCGCCTTCACGGTCGACCCGTGGTACGCGCTCTGGGTGCTCGGGTTCGTCGTGGTGTACCAGCAGTTCGAGAACTACGTGCTGCAGCCCAAGCTGACCTCCCGGACCGTGGACATCCACCCGGCGGTCGCCTTCGGCTCGGTGATCGCCGGCACCGCGCTGATGGGCGCAGTCGGCGCGCTGATCGCCATCCCGGCCGTGGCCACGCTGCAGGCCTTCCTCGGCGCCTACGTCAAGCGGTACGACGTCACGGACGACCCGCGGGTGCACGGCCAGCACCAGTGGCGGCGCGGCGTACCGGTGTCCGCGCGGCTGCGCCGGCTCTGGCACGCCCCGGAGGACGCCGGCAGGGAAGGGGCGGACGACGAGTCGCACGACGGGGGTCCGCGCTGCTGAGGGAGGGCGACGGGCCAGGCCCCGGTATGACGTCGGGCATATGGCCTTGACTCACTTATTCCCTGAAGCCCGGGCGCTACTCTGGGGGCGAGCCGGTGCGGCGTGGCGCGCTTGACACCAAAATCGAACATCCGTTCTCATGGGATTTCCGGCCGGGTTTGCCGGGCTCGACCGTGGAGTTGTCCACAGGCCGGGAGGACGTCGAGGCCCATTGTCAGTGGCAGGGGTTAGCGTCTGAGACGTGAAGCGATCGACTCAAGCAAATCGGGTGGAACCCATGGCAGGTAACGACCGCGAGAAGGCGCTGGACGCCGCACTCGCCCAGATCGAACGGCAATTCGGCAAGGGCGCGGTCATGCGCCTCGGCGAGCGGCCGAACGAGCCCATCGAAGTGATCCCCACCGGCTCGACGGCGCTCGATGTCGCGCTCGGCGTCGGCGGCCTGCCGCGCGGACGGGTGGTGGAGGTGTACGGACCGGAGTCCTCCGGCAAGACGACGCTGACGCTGCACGCCGTGGCGAACGCCCAGAAGCTCGGCGGCACGGTGGCCTTCATCGACGCCGAGCACGCCCTCGACCCCGAGTACGCGAAGAAGCTCGGCGTCGACATCGACAACCTCATCCTGTCCCAGCCGGACAACGGTGAGCAGGCCCTCGAAATCGTGGACATGCTGATCCGCTCGGGCGCCCTCGACCTGATCGTCATCGACTCCGTCGCGGCCCTGGTGCCCCGTGCGGAGATCGAGGGCGAGATGGGTGACTCGCACGTGGGTCTGCAGGCCCGGCTGATGAGCCAGGCGCTCCGGAAGATCACCAGCGCGCTCAACCAGTCCAAGACCACCGCGATCTTCATCAACCAGCTCCGCGAGAAGATCGGCGTGATGTTCGGCTCGCCGGAGACCACCACCGGTGGCCGCGCGCTCAAGTTCTACGCCTCGGTGCGCCTCGACATCCGACGGATCGAGACGCTCAAGGACGGCACCGACGCCGTCGGCAACCGCACCCGCGTCAAGGTCGT
>NZ_JBHVWF010000105.1:0-29772 GCF_042882365.1 Streptomyces sp. NPDC058221
CCTGGGTGGCGGTGTCCATCGTCGCCTGGGCGTCGGCGACGCCCGTCCGGCGGGCCAGGAACTCCCGTACGGTCTCGTCGGGGCGCCGCTCCGGTTCCTGCGGCAGGTGGCCGACGGTGGCCGTGGGCGGGGAGAGCCGCAGCTCACCCTCCTCCGGCTGGTCGAGTCCGGCGAGCAGCCGCAGGAGCGACGACTTTCCGGCACCGTTGACTCCGACGAGACCGATCACGTCACCGGGAGCGACCACGAGGTCGAGTTCGGCGAAGAGAGTGCGGTCGCCGTGTCCGGCGGCGAGGTCCTTGGCGACGAGGGTGGCAGTCATCAGGGTGTCGATCCTAATCGGCGGGCCGGGACTCCCGGCACCGCTGCCGCCGGGGCCGCAGGCTAGCGTCCGTCATGAGCAAAGAGTCCGGGCAGAGGCGAGCGGGGGCGACAGTGTCGGAAGTGATCGTGGTGGGTGGCGGGGTCAGTGGCCTGACCACGGCGGTGGTGCTGGCCGGTCGTGGCCACCGGGTGCGGGTCTGGTCCCGGCAGCCCGCGGAGACCACGACGTCGGCGGTGGCGGGCGCCCTGTGGTGGCCGTACCGGATCGAGCCGCAGGACCGGGTCGGCGACTGGTCACTGACTTCGCTGCGGTGGTACGAGGAGCTGGCCGCCCGTCCGCAGGAGACCGGTGTGCGCCGGGTCGGCGGTGTCCACCGGGGCGAGCGACTCGCGTCACTCGGGCCGTGGGCCGGTGAGCTGCAGGATGTGGTGGAGACCGCCGAGGGGCTGCGGTGCCGGCTGCCGCTGATCGATATGCCGGTCCATCTGGACTGGCTCGAGGAGCGGGTCCGGGAGTCCGGGGGCTCGGTCGAGCGGCGGACGGTCACCTCGTTCGACGAGGCGGCCGCGGAGGCGTCGACGGTCGTCAACTGCACGGGGCTCGGGGCGCGTGGGCTGGTCCCCGACCCCGGGATGCGGCCGGTACGCGGTCAGCTGGTCCTGGTGGAGAACCCGGGGATCGAGGAGTGGTTCACCGAGGCGGATCCCGCGTCGAGCGCGACGACGTACTTCTTCCCGCAGCCGGGCCGGCTGGTGCTGGGCGGCACCGCCGGCGCGGACGAGTGGAGCACCGTGCCCGATCCCCGTACGGCCGAGGAGATCGTGGCGCGGTGCGCCCGGATCCGGCCGGAGATCGCCCGTGCGCGGATCATCGGCCACCGGGTGGGGCTGCGGCCGGCCCGGGCCGCGGGGGTCCGCATCGAGGCCGAGCCACTGCCCGGCGGCGGACGCCTGGTGCACAACTACGGACACGGGGGCGCGGGCGTGACCGTGGCCCTGGGCTGTGCGGAGGCGGCGGCCCGGCTGGTGGGCTGAGCCGCCGCCCAACCGCCGCGCGCCGGGCGCGGGAGTGGCCGGGGAGCTCCCGCGCCCGGAACGCCCATGGGCCGCGCGGATCTCAGCCGGCCAGGCGGTTCTCCGTCAGCCGCGTGCTGTTCACTCGCCCTCGGGACCGTCGGTCGGCCGCAGGGTCGAACCACCGGGCTTGTCGCGTTCGGTGGTGATCTCGCTCCCGCCCGGGCCGATGCGGATCTCGAAGTCACCGTCGTACTTCGCATGGCCCTCGATGACCGCGGACTCGACGGCCTCCACCCCGAACTCGTGGCGCACGATGAGCGGGTCCTCGCGCAGGTCCCGCATCAGTGCCACACACATACCGATCATGACGATCGTGAAGGGCGCGGCCACCAGGATCGTCAGGTTCTGCAGGCCGGCCAGCGCGTCGCCCTTGCCGTTCCCGATCAGCAGCATGACCGCCGCCACCGCACCGGTGACGACGCCCCAGAAGACCACGACCCACTTGGCCGGCTCAAGGATGCCCTTCTGCGACAGGGTGCCCATCACGATGGAGGCGGCGTCCGCACCCGACACGAAGAAGATGCCGACCAGGATCATCACCAGCAGGCTCATCACCGTGGGGATGGGGAACTGCTGGAGCACTCCGAAGAGCTGGGCCTCCTGGGTGTCGGCGCCGTTCAGCTTTCCGGCCTCCTGGAGCTTGATGGCGGTGCCGCCGAAGATCGCGAACCAGATCAGGCTGACCGTGCTGGGGACCAGGATGACTCCGCCGATGAACTGCCGGATGGTCCGGCCGCGGCTGATCCTGGCGATGAACATGCCGACGAACGGGGTCCAGGAGATCCACCAGGCCCAGTAGAAGACGGTCCAGCTCGCGAGCCAGTCGGCCACCTCGCCCTGGCCGGTCGCCTCGGTACGGCCGGCGAGCTGCGCCAGATTGCCGATATAGGCGGCGACCGAGGTGGGCAGCAGGTCCAGCACGATGATGGTGGGACCCGCGATGAACACGAACACGGCGAGGATCAGGGCCAGCACCATATTGATGTTGGACAGCCACTGGATGCCCTTCTCCACGCCGGAGATCGCCGAGGCCACGAAGGCCACGGTCAGCACGGCGATGATCAGGACGAGCAGCCCGGTGCCGGTCTTCTCCTTCCAGTTCAGCTCGTGGAAACCGCTGCCGATCTGCAGGGCGCCGAGGCCCAGCGAGGCGGCCGATCCGAAGAGCGTGGCGAAGATGGCGAGGATGTCGATCAGCCGGCCGACACCGCCATGGGCGTGCCGGGCGCCGATGAGCGGTTCGAAGACCGCGCTGATCGTCTGCCGCCTGCGGCGCCGGAAGGTGCTGTACGCGATGGCGAGACCGACGACCGCGTAGATCGCCCACGGATGGAGCGTCCAGTGGAAGAGGGTGGTGGCCATCGCCGTCTGCATCGCCTCGGCGGCGTCGGCGGGGTGGGTACCGGGCGGCGGGTGGACGAAGTGCGCCAGCGGCTCACTGACTCCATAGAACATCAGACCGATCCCCATACCGGCGCTGAACATCATCGCGACCCAGGAGACCGTCCGGAATTCCGGCTCCTCGCCCTCCTGGCCGAGGGTGATCCTTCCGTAGCGGCTGATGGCGAGCCAGAGTGCGAAGATCACGAATCCGGACGCGGCCAGCATGAAGGCCCAACCGCCGTTGTGCATGAGCCCGTTGAGCAGTGTGCTGGAGACATCCTCCAGCGAGTCGGTGGCAGTGGCTCCCCAGACGACGAAGGCGAGGGTGAGGACAGCGGTGACACCGAACACCACCCGGTCGGTCGTGGGGCGCCGGCCCTGGGTCGGGTCGCTGGGCAGATCCGCCGTTACCGACAGACCCCCCTTGCCGCCCGTTCTCTGATCGTCCTGCGACACGAATGGCACCTTTCACGGAAGCTGAAGTTTCGCTCTCCGTAGGCAGTACCACACGCAGTGTGCATCTTCCGGGATCAACAAGCGGTATCGACTTGACCGTTTGCGAGGTGGTATGTCGCACGACCGTCCAGAAGGAGCGGGATCAGCTTCCGGGCGGACTGCGCCAACGGTACGTACACACCGTCACCGTCGCGCCGGGAGGTGACGCCGTGCAGCGCGAGTTCGTCCCCGACCCGGGCGAACTGGGCCGCCGTGAGCCGGTACCCGCAGGGCGGCTGCGCAAGCGTCTCGCCGGGCCCCGCCGCCTCGTTGTCGGCCCCGCCGAGGAGGACCGGGCCCCGATCGGTGAACCCGGCCGCCCGGGAACCGGCCGCCGCGTCGCCGATCTCCTCGCGCCGCTCATCGGCGTAGCGGAACAACCCCTTCAACGCCGCGAGTTGGGAGTGCACGCGGCGCCGGCTGTTGCGTGCGGGGTCGTCCCGCTCGGCGTCGTCGAGCGCATCGGTGCGGGACTCGACGAGCAGCGCCACCGCGTGCTTGATGCCTGCCGCGTTGCGCAGGATGCGCTCCTGTCCGTCACCTGCGGTCTGCTTGACCGGCTCGCCGGTGTCCGGATCGGTCCAGATCCCGTAGAGACCGCTGCCGTACCCGGCCTCCCGGGCGGCCGGACGCACATACCGTTCGGCCAGGAGCTCCGATTCCCCGTGCACCCGGTCGTGGACGCCGGGGTTGCGCGGCCACAAGACGGTGAGGTCCTTGTCGTAGTACGGCGCGGTCGCACTGTACTCGTGCAGGTCGTAGATCACCTCGGGTTCGCGGTCCCGGACAACCGCCGCGATGGCGCGGCCCTCGGCGGTCCGCAGCGCGATGTGGTCGCGGTTGATGTCCAGGTCGTCGGAGTTGCCGCGGGTGCCGGCGGCGTACCCGTCGGGGTTGGCGGTGGGAATGACGAGGACCTCGGTACGGGAGAGGAAGTCCCGGGTCGCCCGGTCCCTGGCGTATCCGAGATCGCGGATCGTCGTCAGACAGGCCTCACGCCCGGCGGGCTCGTCACCGTGCTGACTGCACACGAGCAGCACGGTGAGCGCGGCCGGCTCCCGGCCGCCGATCCGGACCAGGCGCAGCGGGCGCCCCTGCTTCGTCCTGCCGATCCGCTCAACGGAGACCAGGTCGCTGTGCCGGTCGACGGCGGCGAGCAGGGAGCGCTCCTCGGCCGGGCCGGTCCAGCGCGCCCCGTCGGCGGACTCGAATCCGGTACGCGGCAGGGTGCGCGCGGCCTCCGCGGACACCGTGACCAGCGTGACGGCCAGCGCGGTGGCCAGTGCCGTGAGCGCGAGGTTGCGGATCCGGCGACGGGCGGTGCGACGGTCACGGCCGTCCGGCGCGGGGGGCGTCACCGGCCGCCGGCTCCGGTGCCGCGCAGAGCACCGGCCGGGGCCGGGGCGGGCGGCCTGGACGTCGAGCGGGCACCCCGCGCACGTGTCGGCATGGCCGGAAGGTACCCCGCCCGGCGCCCGCGCGACAGGTACCCCCGGTCACCTTTTTCCGGCGACGGTTAGGCTGGCGGGGTTCGTGCTGTCCGGCCGTTTCCGGCCTCCTGCCGCGCCTCCGAGGAGCGTCCCTTGCCCCGTCCGACCTCCGGTGCCCCTCACCACGCACGCCCCACACTGGAAGCGGTGGCTGCCCGCGCGGGGGTGTCCCGGGCGACGGCCTCCCGGGTGGTCAACGGCGGGGCAGGGGTGCGGCAGCCACTGGTGGAGCAGGTGCGCAAGGCGGTCGAGGAGCTCGGCTACATACCGAACCACGCGGCGCGGACGCTGGTGACCCGGCGTAACGGCGCGGTCGCCGTGATCATCGACGAACCCGAGATCCGGATCTTCTCCGACCCCTTCTTCTCCCAGCACATCCGCGGCATCAGCCGCGAACTCAGCACGTACGACGCCCAGCTGGTGCTGCTCCTGGTGGAGGGCAGCGGGGATTTCGACCGGGTCTCCCGCTATCTGGCCGGCGGCCATGTCGACGGGGTGCTGGCCTTCTCGCTGCACACGGACGACGAACTGCCCGCGGTCATCCGCCGGTTCCGGGTGCCGACGGTCTACGGCGGGCGCCCCGGCCGCCCCGGTGCCGCCTCCGAGCTCGCGGTGCCCTATGTCGACTGCGACAACCGCGGCGGCGCGCGTGAGGCCGTGCGCCATCTGGTTTCGCTCGGCCGCCGGCACATCGCGCACATCGCGGGCCCGCGCGACCAGACGTCGGCGCTCGACCGGATCGACGGCTACTTCGACGTGCTGCCCGACGGCGATCCGGCGCTGGTCACGGACGGCGACTTCACCGCGGACGGCGGCGCCCGCGCCATGGCCGGGCTGTTGGAGAAGCGGCCCGACCTGGACGCCGTCTTCGCCGCCAACGACCTGATGGCCTCGGGCGCGTTGCGGGTACTGCGCGAGCACGGACGCCGGGTGCCGCAGGACGTGGCGCTGGTGGGCTTCGACGACATGGAGTCGGTGGCCGAGGCGACGGATCCGCCGCTGACGACGGTCCGTCAGGACGTGGTCGGAATGGGCCGCTTGATGGTCCGGCTGCTGATGGACCGGCTGAACGACGGGCCGGCCGAACCGGACTCGGTGATCACACCGACGGAGCTCGTCCACCGCGCGTCGGCGTGACGCCGACACCGGCCCGGGCCGGTGGCCGCCTCGATCCGACCGCCCCCCAGTGGCTCACCCATGCCCCGAGGCCCCTGGCACATCCACACCGGCCCCATCGGTGCCGGTGGTGTTGACGCGACTCGTGCAACAAGTCGATAGTCTTTGTAACATTGACTCTCTGCTCGACGTTCCGTCAGATCGCCTCTGATGCAGGCGAGTTGAGCCGGGGACGGACGCCGCACGTACCACCCGACAGGAGGGTGCACCATGGGCCGCTACAGCCGTCTGCATGAGATACGCCGGATGGATCCCGTCCGCGACTGCGCCGAGATCCTCCGACTGATCGCGCAGTACGAGTTCCCCTGGGACTACCGGCAGGGCGTGAGCGTCGCGTTCCTCCGCGACTACGGAGTCCCTCGCATCTCCGTGCTCCTGGACCGCACACAGGAGTTCGAACGGTCGGGACAGAAGCGCTACGACGACACGGTGCTCATCGGGTACGAGATGGCCGCCGACGGCTTCGACTCGGAGCGCGGCCGTGCGGCGGCCCGGCATCTCAACCGCATCCACGGCAAGTACCGGATCCCGAACGAGGACTTCCTGTACGTCCTGGCGACCACGGTCGTCGGGCCGAAGCGCTGGATCGACCGGTTCGGCTGGCGGCCACTGTGCCCGGTGGAGACCGAGGCGCTGACCGAGGTGGGCCGGAAGATGGCCGTCATGATGGACATCGAGGGCGCGCCGGACACCTATGAGGGGTTCGAGCGACTGCTGGACTCCTACGAGGAGCGGATGTTCGCGTACGACCCGGCCAACCGGCGGGTCGCGAACGCCACGTTCCGGATCATGGCGAGCTGGTACCCGCGCCCGCTGCGTCCGGCCGTCGCACGGTTCTCGCTCGCCCTGCTGGACGAACCGCTGCTGCGGGCCCTGGGGTTCCGGGCGCAGCCCGGCTGGGCGCGGACGGCGGCCGCGGGAACGCTGCGGGCCCGCGCACGGTGTGTGCGCATGCTGCCGGCCCGGCCCCGGTGGCTGCCCTCACGCCCGCAGCCGCGCTCCTATCCGTTCGGCTGGCGCCTCGACGACCTCGGACCGCACTGGGCCGGCAGCCGGCCTCTTGAGCCGCTGCCGGACGAGCGCCGCCTGCCGCCCGCCGAGACGTCACGGCCGGCCGTGCAGCCGAGCGTCTAGGACACGGCAATCAGCGGTACCAGGTAGCAGCGGGCGAACACCCGGAGCCGCTCTTCGTCGTCGAGCTCGAATCAGCTGACGGGGTTGAGGAGGAAGGAGACCGTGATCCGCACCATCAGCTCGGCCACAGGTGTCGGATCGGTCTCCGGCCTGCCCTCCGAACGCCTGGCCTCGCGCAGCCGGCCGGCCACGTAGTCGCGTATCACGAGGAAGGCCGGTCCGCTCTCCACCGTCAGGAACGGGAGCATGATCTCCGGTTCTAGCCGCAACAACCCACCCACGAGCGGGTGTTCGCGGATGTGTCCGAGGACGGCCACGAACCCCTCGACGATCCGGTCCTCGGTTGTCGGCAGCGAGGCGACCGCCTCGTCCACCTCGACGACGAAGCGCCGGTACTCACGCAGCAGACAGGCCGACACCAGGCCGTCCTTGTTGCCGATCCGCCGGTACACGGTCACCCGCGAGACGCCTGCACGTTTGGCGACGTCGTCAACGGTGGAACGGCGCAGCCCGAAGGTCATGAACTGCTCACGCGCGGCGTCGAGGATCTGCTCGGTCAGCGCGTCGGAGGGCGGCGCCTCACCGAGCGCCCGGGCCAGCAGCGTTTCGTCCGTGCCCCGTGCGGCCATGGGCCCTCCCCCGCTCTCCACCGGTTCCGGTCCACCCTATCGACGCGGGTTACGCAGAGATCTGGTCCGTCTCTCCGTAACCCACCCTGCCCGAAGAGGGATTCAGGATGCGCACTCTACGGCTCCGACCGCACGGAACGGAGTAGACAGTGTCTACTCCGTTTGGTAGACAGTGCCCATGACGACGGACAAACCCCTCAGGGAGCGACTGATCGATGTGGGGGTCGACATCGTGACAACCGACGGCTCCACCTCGCTGGGGCTGCGCGAGATCGCCCGCAGGGCCGGGGTGTCGCACGGCGCGCCCCGTCGCTACTTCCCGACGCACCACGCACTGCTCTCCGCGATCGCCCACCGCGGATTCACCGAGCTGGGACGGCGCTTCGCGGCCGCGACCGGTGACACGGCCCCGCCGCGGGCGCAGTTGACGGCACTCGGGCACACGTACGTCAGGTATGCACTGGAGCACCCCGCGATGTTCGAGCTGATGTTCCGGCACGACCTTCTGGACAGCGAGCAGCAGTACGACGAGCCGCGGGACCCGGGCCGGCCCCGTCTCCGGGAGTTGTCGCTGCCCCTCTTCGAGGCCGTGGTCGACCTCGTCGGCGCGTACCGGTCACAGGGCGACGGCGCCCGGGAGACGGGCGCGCGGGCCGACCGGCCGCTGCCTGACACCATGACCGCGGCGGCTCTTTGGGCGAATCTGCACGGTATCGCTCAGTTGTGGACGCGAGGCAGCCTTCCGCTGGCACTCGGAGACCGTGGCACAGTGCCGGACGGCGCCCCCGACGCAGCACTGGACCGTCTGATGACCGCGGCGCTGGACGCCCATCTGAGTACGGGACAGCCGTGACCGGCGCCGTGCGCCGGCGCCTCGCCCTGGTGGTCAGCGTCGCCGGGGCCATGCTGGTCGCACTGGACGGCACGATCCTGCTGGTGGCCCAGCCCCCGTTACGGCGGGACTTCGGCGCGAGCGTCGCCCAGGTCCAGTGGACCAGTACCGGCTATCTGCTGGCGGTCGTCTCGTTTCTCGTCGTTGCCGGGTATCTGGGCGACAGGTTCGGACACGCACGGCTGCTGTCGGCCGGCGCCCTGGGCTTCGCCGCCGCCTCGGCGGGGATCGCCGCGGCCCCGGGTGTGGGCTGGGTGATTGCGCTGCGCGTCCTGCAGGGCGTGTTCGGTGCGCTGCTGCAACCCGCAACCCTCGCGCTGCTGCGGCTGGCCTGTCCGGCGGACCTGCTCGGCCGGGCGGTGGCGATGCGGACCGTGGGTATCGGACTCGCCGCAGCTGCCGGGCCGATACTGGGCGGCGTACTGGTCGACCTGCTGGGCTGGCGGGCCGTATTCGTGATCAACGTCCCGCTCGCCCTCGCCGTCGCCGCCCTCACCCTCGCCGTCCGGGTGCCGAAATCCGCGTGTACCGAGCCCAGGCGGCTCGACCTCGCCGGAACCGCCCTGCTCACGGCCGCACTGGGCCTGCTCGTGCACACTCTGGTCGGCGTACCGGAGCACGGCTGGGGAGCCGCGCGCACCCTGCTCGGATTCGCGGTCACGGCGTGCGCCGCGACCGCGTTCGTCGTGCACGAGCGCCGTTCCGCACACCCGATCGTGCCTGCTTGCGTGGCGCGGTCCCTGCCCGTGACGGCGTCCATGGCCATGCTGCTCGTCACCACAGGAGGCCTGTTCGGGACGCTCTTCGTGTCGACGTTCCGCCTCCAGGACGTGCAGGGCCTCGGCCCGCTCGCCACCGGGGTGCGGGTCCTTCCGCTGACCGTGCTCATGGTCCTCGGTGCCCCCGTCGCCGGCGCCGCGCTACGCAGGTACGGGGCGCGTCGCACCGCGGTGACCGGCGTGATCCTGGTGGTCCTCGGGATCGTCGGCCTGTCCGGGCCTGCAGCCGAAGGGGCCTGGACGGGTGCAGGGACGGCCTTCGCCCTGCTCGGGGCCGGTATCGCAACCGTGATGGTGACGGCGACGGGCGCAGTCGTCGGCGATGCGCCCGTCGGGTACGCGGGGGTCGTCGGCGGACTCAAGCAGACCGCCATGAACGTCGGACCGGCCCTCGGCATCGCCCTTGCCGCCGGGCTGGTTCCGGCGGCGGGCGCGGACCCCTCGGACGCGGCGGCAACCGCCGCCGGGGCGGGCCCCGCTCTGCTGCTCCTGGCCGGACTCGTCGCCCTCGGGCTGCTCCCCGCGGCGCTGCTCCCCGACCGCCACCCAGACCCCCCGACAGCCGTGGGCACATCCACCCGCCGCGCCTCCCGCCAGGCGTAGTCGTACACCGTCACGCCGATCCGTTCTGTATCAGCACGGCCGGGCGACGCGCCGGCCGTCACCGAGGGACAGAGCCGGCTGGGCACCGCAGGAGCAGGAGACGCGGCTTTTCCGTCACGATCCGGACGGAGGCCCGACTCCTGCCCCGTACACCCCGACGGGTACACGACGACAGCCCCTAGTCGAAGTCGTACACCGTCACCGACAGGCCCCGCCCCGTCAGCCACTTCTCGACGAGTGGCTCGATTCGGGACCACTTCCCGCCCGCGAGCCCGCAGCCGATCCGGGGCATGTGCACCGAGGCCCCCAGTTCCACCGCCCGGTCGGCCACCGCCTCCAACGCCCTGCCGATCGCCTCGTAGCGCACCGGGACCCCGTTGCCGCCCGTGCGCATCCCCCGCTGGCCCACCGCGTTCGCCACCCAGATGTACGGGGTCACCTGTACGAACTGCACCGCGCCGAGGCCGAAGTCGTTCCCCGCACGCTCGCGGTGCCACTGCCGGTAGGCCGCCTCGGGTTCGGGCCAGCGGCGTGAGAGGGCGAGGACGAACCCCTTGCCCCAGCCCCCGAGGTCATTGCAGACATGGACGATCAGCTTGACGCCCTTGCCGTGGGGTGAGGTCGCGTCGCCGACTACGTAGGTGATCTCGGACATGAGTTCAGGCTAGAGGCCGGCACTGACAACCACGGGCTTTCACATCATTGGTGAGACAGCAATACTGTTGCATCCGAGTGGGGCGCGTACGCAGCGGCTCACCCGCAGGGCCGGACACGAGGAGCAGAGATGGCGACCGGGACCGAGGAGCCGAAGCTCACCGTCGACGAGCTGGCGGCACGCGCCGGGGTGACGGTACGCACGGTGCGCTTCTACAGCACCCGGGGGCTGCTGCCGCCTCCGGTGATCGGACCGCGCCGGGTGGGGCACTACGGGCACGACCACCTCTCCCGGCTCGCGCTGATCGAGGAGCTTCAGCACCAGGGCATGACGCTGGCCGCGATCGAACGCTATCTGGAGCAGCTGCCGCCGGATCTGAGCGCCCAGGACCTGGCGATCCACCGGGCCCTGGTGGCCTCCTGGGCTCCGGACTCGGCGGAGGACGCGACGCGGGCCGAGCTGGAACGCCGCGCGGGGCGGACACTGACCGAGCAGGACATCGCCCGGCTGGCGGCGATGGGCGTACTCGAACGGGCCGATCCGGGCGACGCCCCCTACCGGGTGGATCCGGGACTGCTGCGCCTCGGGGTGGAGCTGCTCGACGTGCCGATCGCGCACGAGACGATCCTCGCCGCCCGGACGGTACTGCTGGAGCACACCCGCTCGGCCGCCCACGAGCTGAGCCGGCTGTTCCGGGACGAGGTGTGGAATCCGTACCGGGAGCGGGAGTCCGATCCTGAGCACGTCAAGGCGATGAAGTCGCTGTCCGCGCACATGCAGCCGATGGTGCTCCAGGCGCTGGTGACCGCCTTCCAGCGGTCGCTCAAGGAGGAGCTGCGGGCCGCGTTCACCGCCGAGTGACGGTGAACGCGGTGCACGGCGGCGTCAGTCGTGGAAGGTCTCGCCCTTCTCCGCCTTCGCCACGAGCAGCGCGGGCGGCAGGAAGCGGTCGCCGTACCGCTCGGCGAGCTGCCGGGCGCGGGCCACGAAGCCGGGCAGGCCGCCCTCGTACCCGTTGATGTACTGGAGCACTCCGCCGGTCCACGGCGGGAAGCCGATGCCCATGATGGAGCCGATGTTGGCGTCGGCGACCGTGATCAGAACGTTCTCCTCCAGGCAGCGGACACTGTCCAGGGCCTCGGAGAAGAGCATCCGCTCCTGCATGTCGGTGAACGAGATGTCCGTGCCGGGTTGCGTGCTGTTCCCACCCGGGGGTCGACCCCCGGAGACCCCGAAGTGCTCGCGCAGGCCGGGCCAGAGCCGGGTGCGCTTGCCGTTCTCGTCGTACTCGTAGAAGCCCGCGCCGCCGCTGCGTCCCGGGCGCCCGAACTCGTCGACCATCCGGTCGATGACCGAGTCCGAGGGGTGGCCGGCCCAGCTGCCGCCCGCCTCCTCGACGGCCCGCCTGGTCTCGTTGCGGATCTTGCGCGGCAGGGTGAGGGTCAGCTCGTCCATCAGGGAGAGCACCTTGGCCGGGTATCCGGCCTGGGCGGCGGCCTGTTCGACGGAGGCGGGCTCGACGCCCTCGCCGACCATCGCGACGCCCTCGTTGATGAACTGGCCGATGACGCGCGAGGTGAAGAAGCCGCGCGAGTCGTTGACGACGATCGGTGTCTTCTTGATCCGGCGGACCAGGTCGAAGGCGCGGGCCAGCGCCTCGTCGCCGGTCCGCTCGCCCTTGATGATCTCGACGAGCGGCATCTTGTCGACGGGCGAGAAGAAGTGCAGCCCGATGAAGTCGTCGGGGCGCGAGACGCCCTCGGCCAGCGCCGTGATGGGCAGCGTCGAGGTGTTGGAGCAGAGCAGCGCGTCGGGCTCGATGATGTCCTGGATCTCCTGGAACACCTTGTGCTTGAGCGCGGTGTCCTCGAAGACGGCCTCGATGACGGCGTCGCAGCCCGCGAGGTCAGCCGGGTCGCCGGTCGGGGTGATGCGCGCGAGCAGCTGGTCGCGCTTCGCCTGCGTCGTGCGGCCCCGGGAGAGCGCCTTGTCGAGCAGCTTCTCGCTGTACGCCTTGCCCTTGGCGGCGGCCTCCGTGGAGACGTCCTTGAGGACGACGTCGATTCCCGCGCGGGCGCAGGAGTACGCGATGCCGGCGCCCATCATCCCGGCGCCGAGCACGGCGACCTTGCGGACCTGGCACTCCTCGATGTCCTTGGGGCGGCTGGCACCGGAGTTGACGGCCTGGAGGTCGAAGAAGAAGGCCTGGATCATGTTCTTCGAGACCTGGCCGGTGACCAGCTCGGTGAAGTAGCGGGCCTCGATGGTGAGCGCGGTCTCGAAGTCGACCTGCGAGCCCTCGACCGCGGCGGCCAGGATGTTGCGCGGCGCGGGCATGGGGGCGCCGGCGAGCTGCTTCTTCAGGTTGGCCGGGAAGGCCGGCAGATTGGCGGCGAACTTCGGGTTCGACGGGGTGCCGCCGGGAATCCGGTAGCCCTTGACGTCCCAGGGCTGCTGCGACTCGGGGTGGGCCTCGATGAAGGCGCGGGCCTTGTCGAGCATCTCCTCGGGCGTCGCGGCGACCTCGTGGACCAGGCCGTTCTCCAGGGCGCGCTGCGGGGTGTACTGGGTGCCCTGGAGCAGCACCTTGAGCAGTGCGTCGGCGATGCCCATGAGGCGCACCGTGCGGGTGACGCCACCGCCCGCGGGCAGCAGGCCGAGGGTGACCTCGGGCAGCCCGATGCGGGAGCCGGGTGCGTCGAGGGCGACGCGGTGGTGGGAGGCGAGCGCGATCTCGTAACCGCCGCCGAGGGCGGCCCCGTTGATGGCGGCGACGACCGGCTTGCCGAGGGTCTCGATGCGGCGCAGCGAGCTCTTGATCGCGGTACCGGTGTCGAAGGCCTGCTGGGCGTTCTCGGGACCGACCTTGATCATGTCCTTGAGGTCGCCGCCCGCGAAGAAGGTCTTCTTGGCGGAGGTGTAGATGATGCCGCGGATGGAGTCCTTCTCGGCCTCGGCGCGGTCGGCAATGGCCGCGATGGAGTCCTTGAAGGCCTGGTTCATCGTGTTGGCGGACTGGTTGGGGTCATCGAGTACGAGGGTGACGACGCCGGCCTCGTCCTGTTCCCAGCGGATGGTCGTGCTCTCGGTCATTCTCTTCTTCTCCGTAAGCAGGGGGTTGCCGGGGGACGGTCAGAGGCGCTCGACGACGGTGGCGACGCCCATGCCGCCGCCGACGCAGAGGGTGGCGAGGCCGTAGCGCTTGTCCTGCCGCTCCAGCTCGTCGATGAGCGTGCCGAGGATCATCGCGCCGGTGGCGCCGAGCGGGTGTCCGAGCGCGATCGCGCCACCGTTGACGTTGATCTTGTCGAGCGAGAGCCCCATGTCCCGGGCGAAGCGCAGGACGACGCCGGCGAAGGCCTCGTTGATCTCGACGAGGTCGATGTCGTCGATGGTCAGCCCGGCCTTGGCGAGGGCCTTGCGGGTGGCGGGCGCGGGGCCGGTGAGCATGATGGTGGGCTCGGAGCCGGAGACGGCTGCGGAGACGATCCGGGCGCGCGGCGTGAGTCCGTACCGCTCGCCGATCTCCTTGGAGCCGATCGCGACCAGGGCCGCTCCGTCCACGATGCCGGAGGAGTTGCCCGCGTGGTGGACGTGGTCGATCTTCTCCACCCAGTGGTACTTCTGCAGCGCCACCGCGTCGAAGCCGCCCATCTCGCCGATCGCGGCGAACGACGGCTTGAGCGCGGCGAGGGAGTCGGCGGTGGTGCCGGGCCGCATGTGCTCGTCGTGGTCCAGGACGACGAGGCCGTTCCGGTCCTTGACGGGGACGACGGAGCGCGCGAAGCGGTTGTCCTTCCAGGCTTCGGCGGCCCGCTCCTGCGAGAGCGCGGCGAACTCGTCGACGTCGCGGCGGGTGAAGCCCTCGATGGTCGCGATGAGGTCGGCGCCGATGCCCTGCGGCGCGAAGCCCGTCTCGTAGTTGGTCATCGGGTCCATCGCCCAGGCCCCGCCGTCCGAGCCCATCGGCACCCGGGACATCGACTCGACGCCGCCTGCGAGGATGAGGTCCTCCCAGCCCGAACGGACCTTGGCGGCGGCCAGGTTGACCGCTTCCAGGCCCGAGGCACAGAAGCGGTTCTCCTGGACGCCCGCGACGGTGTCCGGAAGTCCGGCCGCGATGGCGGCGATGCGGGCGATGTCGGAGCCCTGGTCGCCGAGCGGGCTGACGACGCCGAGCACGATGTCGTCGATGGCCGCCGGGTCCAGGCCCGGGAAGCGGCCGCGGATCTCGTGGATCAGGCCGACGACGAGGTCGATCGGCTTGGTGCCGTGCAGGGCGCCATTGGCCTTGCCGCGGCCGCGCGGGGTGCGGATCGCGTCATAGACGAACGCTTCGGTACTCAAGACAGCTGCCTTTCGGGGGTGGTGGCGCAACAGGGGGTGGTCACTCGGCGAGGAGCGGTGGATCAGGCGAGCAGCGAGCGGCCGATGATCTCCTTCATGATCTCGGTCGTTCCGCCGTAGATGGTCTGGATGCGGCCGTCGGTGAACGCCTTGGCCACCCGGTACTCCGTCATGTAGCCGTACCCGCCATGGAGTTGGAGGCAGCGGTCGGCGACGCGCTTCTGCAGCTCGGTGGCCCACCACTTCGCCATCGAAGCGTGCACGGCGTCGAGCGTCCCCTCCGAGTGGTCGACGATGCACCGGTCGAGGAAGGCGCGGGTGACGGCGCACTCGGTGGCCATCTCGGCGATCTCGAACCGGATGTGCTGCAGCTTGGAGAGCGGCCGCCCGAAGGCCTCGCGCTCCTTGACGTACTCGGTGGTGATCTCCAGCAGGTGCTCGGCGGCGGCGATCCCGGCGACGGCGATGCCCATCCGCTCCTGGGCGAGGTTGGTCATCAGGTGGATGAAGGCGCCGTCCAGCTCACCGAGGAGGTTCTCCTTGGGCACGCGCACGTCGTCGAAGAACAGCTCGGCCGTGTCCTGGGACTTCTGGCCGATCTTGTCGAGGTTGCGGCCCCGCTCGAAGCCCTCCGCACCACGCTCGACGACTATGAGCGAGAGTCCCTTCGCGCCGCCGTCCGGGGTGGTCTTCGCCACGACGACGACCAGGTCGGCGAGGATGCCGTTGGAGATGAACGTCTTGGAGCCGTTGACCAGCCAGTGGTCGCCCTTGTCCTCGGCCGTGGTGCGGATGCCCTGGAGGTCGGAGCCGGCGCCCGGTTCGGTCATCGCGATGGCGGTGATGATCTCGCCGCTGCAGAAGCCGGGCAGCCAGCGCCGCTTCTGCTCGTCGGTGCCCAGGCCCGTCAGGTAGGGGCCGATGATGTCGTTGTGCAGGCCGAGCGCGAGCCCGGGGGCGCCCGCGCGGGTGAACTCCTCGGCGAGGACGGCGCTGTAGCGGAAGTCGGCGTTGCCACCGCCCCCGTACTCCTCGGGCACGGCGAGGCCGAGCAGCCCCTGGCGGCCCGCCGCGCGCCAGGCCTCGCGCGAGACGATGCCGTCCTTCTCCCACTGCTCGTAGTGCGGAAGGACCTCCTTGGCCAGGAAGGTGCGGACCGTCGCACGGAACGCGTCGTGCTCGTCGGTGAAGATCTGCCGCTGCATCAGTCGGTGGTGTCCTTCCGGGTGGTCCGCAGGGCCGGTACGCCCCAGTCGGCGGCGACGGCCTCGGTGTCCGCGCCCGGCTGCGCCGGGCCGCTGTGCACCGAGCCGGGCGTGGCCGAGAACCGGGGCGCGGGCGCGGGCTGGGTGAGTCCGCCGTGCTCGACGAAGGTGGCGCGGGCGGCGAGGTGCGGGTGGTGAGGTGCCTCGCGGAGCGAGAGGACGGGTGCCACACAGGCGTCCGACCCGTCGAAGACCTCGGTCCACTCGGCGCGGGTGCGGGTGCGGAACCGGGCGGCGACGACCGCGCGGAGCTCGTCCCAGCGGGAGATGTCGCCCCGGTCGGGGGCCGTCTCCGTGATACCGAGGAGCTCGGTGAACTCGGCGTAGAACCGCGGTTCCAGCGGGCCGACCGCCATGTACTCGCCGTCGGAGGTCTCGTAGGAGCCGTAGAACGGGCTGCCGCCGTCCAGCAGGTTGGAGCCGCGCCGGTCCTGCCAGCCGCCGGCCGCCAGCATGCCGTGGATCATCATGGCGAGGTGGGAGGCGCCGTCGACGATCGCCGCGTCCACGACCTGGCCCGCGCCTTCGGGGGTACGGGCGTGCTGGAGGGCCGCGAGGACTCCGACGACCAGGTAGAGCGAGCCGCCGGCGTAGTCGCCGAGCAGGTTGGCCGGGACGATGGGCGGCTCGCCCGGCTTCCCGATCATGGAGAGGGTGCCGGTGACCGCGATGTAGGCGATGTCGTGCCCTGCCCGGTCGGCGAGCGGCCCGTCCTGCCCCCAGCCCGTCATCCGCCCGTAGACGAGGCGGGGATTACGGGCCAGGCAGGCGTCGGGGCCGACTCCGAGGCGCTCGGCGACGCCCGGCCGGTACCCCTCGATCAGGATGTCGGCGCGCTCGACCAGGTCCAGGACCGTCGCCGGGCCGTCCTGCGCCTTGAGGTCGACGAGGACGGAACGCTTGTTGCGGTTGGTGAGGTCGCGGGCCGGGTCGATGCCGAGTCCGGCACCGCCGGGGCGGTCGACCCGCACCACGTCCGCGCCCAGATCGGCCAGGAGCATCGCGGCGAACGGGCCGGGGCCGATGCCCGCCAGCTCGACCACCCGTACTCCGGCGAGCGGCCCGCGTGGGCCCTGCACGCCGTTCCCTGCTGCTGCCATCGAGCCCCCAGCGGTATGACACAACTGATGTAACACCGATGATGCTAAGAACGTACCGCGCTCCGCACAACCCCTTGGGCCGAGCAAGCGCTTAGTCCTTTCCCGCCGATCCTCCCCCACGAAGCCCTCCCGGCCGCACACCGCCACGTCCGCCTCCGCTAACCTCTGCCTGCTACATCGGCGCCGGCCCCTGCGGAGGCACTCGTGAACAGGCAGAACGGGGCACAACGCCCCTATGACGTGGTCCTTTTCGGCGCCACCGGCTTCGTGGGCGTCCTCACCGCCGCATACTTGGCGGCCCATGCACCGGACGGCTGCCGCTGGGCCCTGGCCGGCCGCAACCGCGCCAAGCTGGAGCAGCTGCGGAACCGCCTGACCGCCACCGATCCGCGCTGGGCGGACCTCCCGCTGCTGCATGCCGATGCGGACGACGCCGGATCACTGCGCGAACTGGCCGAGTCCGCCCATGTGGTGGCCACGACGGTCGGCCCGTACGTCTGGTACGGGGAGCAGCTGGTAGCAGCCTGCGCCGAGGCGGGGACGGACTACGCGGATCTTTCCGGTGAGCCGGAGTTCGCCGACCGGATGTATCTGGAGCACGACGCACGGGCTCGCGAGACGGGCGCCCGCATCGTGCACGCCTGCGGCTTCGACTCCGTACCGCACGATCTCGGGGTGTACTTCACGGTCCAGCAGCTGCCCGAGGACGTGCCGCTGCGCATCGACGGATTCGTCCGCAGCAACGCCGTCTTCTCCGGGGGTACGTTCGCCTCCGCGCTGACCGCGATGGGCCGGGGCCCGCAGATGCTGCGCGCGGCGAGGGAGCGCCGGCTGCACGAGCCGCGGCTGGTCGACCGCCGGACCCGCGCCCCGCTGGGCGCACCGCGGTTCAGCGCGGAGACGGGCACCTGGGCCCTTCCACTGCCCACCCTCGACGCACAGATCGTGGAGCGCTCCGCCCGCGCGCTGCCCCGGTACGGCCCCGACTTCCGTTACCGGCACTACGCCTCGGTCAGGCATCTGCCGGTGGCCCTGGGCGGCACCGCGGCGCTCGGCGCCCTGCTGGGCGCGGCGCAGGTGCCGGCGGCACGGGCGTGGCTGATGAACCGCTACGAGCCCGGCTCCGGCCCTGACGCGGAGCGCAGGCGGCGCAGCTGGTTCACGGTCCGGTTCGTCGGCGAGGGCGGCGGCCGGCGGGTGTTCACCGAGGTGTCGGGCGGTGATCCCGGTTACGGCGAGACGGCGAAGATGCTCGCCGAGTCCGCGCTGTGTCTGGCGCTGGACGAGCTGCCGGCGGTGGCGGGGCAGGTCACCACGGCCGTCGCGATGGGCGACGCGCTGGGAAGCCGGCTGCGGGCGGCCGGGCTGGGCTTCCGGGTGGCGGCGGTGCGCTGACGCACCGCTAGAGGATCCACGAGGCCAGGGTGTAGAGCATCGCCCCGGCCCAGACGAATGCCACCGCACCCCCGATCAGCATGCCCATCTCGGCACGACGCTGAGCGGGGCGGGGTGCGGTCCGGCCGGGTGTACGAGAAGCGTTCATGTGTCCAGAGTGCCGACCATGATCGCCGAACGCTATCCGTACGGATACTCAGGCCCCCGGCCGGTCGTGTTCCGAGCGTCCCGCCCGCACCGGCTCAGGCGGTCGCCTCACGCAGTGCCCGCCTGCAGAGCGCGTCCGCCCGGCGGGTGGTCTCGGGCTGACGGAAGTCGCGGGCCAGCAGCAGGGTGTGCGCACAGGCGTTGTCGAGCCCGGTGCGGTGCCCGACGGAGACGAACACCGGTTTGGTGCCGTCCTGGGTGCGCAGCGCCCGGCCCACCTCCTCGTCCCCGTCGAGCAGCGGGGAGCAGTCACCGCGCCGGGGTCCCGGCTGATCGGAGGAGAAGGTGAACGGGTTCTTCGCGACGCCGATGACCGGCAGCCCGGTGAGCACCCCCAGATGACTCGCGAGCCCGAAGCGGCGGGGGTGCGCCTGCCCGTAGCCGTCGCAGACGACGAGGCCCGGGTCGACCGGCAGCGACTCCAGCGCTGCAAGCACGGTCGGGATCTCGCGGAAGGCCAGCAGCCCGGGAACGTACGGGAAGGTGACCCGGCCGACAGCGGTGGACTCGGCCACCACGTCCAGGGTCGCCGCGTCGAGCACGACGGCCGCCGCCACGACGACATCGCGCTCGTCGTCGTAGGCGACGTCCACACCGGTCACCCGGCCGGTCCCCGGCGGTGGGCCCGGTTCGTCGAGGACCACCCGGGTGCGCAGGGCGTCCTGGACGGCACGGGCTTCGGCCTCGTCGGACGGCATCGGGAGTGTTGTCATGGTGTTGCCAGCCTATGGGCGGCTGCCCCCGCAGGCTTCGGCGGGAGGCGCCGGGACGCCGCGAGAGCATCCGGCCGACCGCTCCTCAACGGGTCCGCGAAGGGCCCGCTCCGCGGGAAGGCGCCGTGGGCCGCCCGGCACCCTGGTGCACATCGACGGCTGTCCACCCTGAGGTTCACCGCGGCTGCCCGCGGCGGGGCCTGCCTCGCTCTCGACACGGTCTACCGGAACCTGTGACCGGGCCTCCTGCGCACGGAAATCGGCGTACTAGTGTGAGGATCATGTTCGTACTCGAGTTGTCCTACACCGCCCCGCTGGCCCGTGTCGACGCCCTGATGAAGGACCACGTCGACTGGCTCGACGCGCAGTACGAGGGCGGGGTGTTCATCGCCTCCGGCCGCAAGAACCCGCGCGACGGCGGAGTGATCCTCGCGGTCGGCGACGACCGGGCCTCGATCGAACGGCTGGTGGCGACCGACCCCTTCGCCGTGCACGGCGTCTGCGCGTACCGCATCACGGAGTTCATCGCGACGAAGACGTCGGACGCGCTCGCCCCCTACCGTCAGCAGCTGTGACCGCGACCCGTCAGAAACGGCCCAGCCGAGCGGCGCGCCCCTGTTCGCCGGCCGCCCAGCAGCCGCCGTCAGCGGTGCAGTCGACCGTGTCGTAGGAGCCGGTGCCGAGCGTGCGCCAGGTGCGCCCGCCGTCCGTGGTGAGGTCGGTGCCGGTGGGGCCGACCGCGAGCGCGGCCGACCTGCTGTGCGGCAGCCAGGCGACGCCCGAGCGGTAGGCGGCGGGCGGGGTGGCCGCCTGACGCCAGCGGCGGCCCCCGTCGTCCGAGACGGCGGCGGCGCGCGGCGACTCCTGGTCGGGGCGGTAGTCCCCGCCGACCGCGATCCCGTGGGTCCGGTCGCGGAAGGCCAGCCCGAAGACCCCGCGGGCCGGGTCACCGGCCGGGAGCGTCGATTCGGCCGCCTTCCAGGTCAGTCCGCGGTCGCCCGAGTGCAGGATGCGGGCCGTGGCCGCTCCGCCGGTCGCCAGCCAGACGTCCTTCGGTCCCGAGCTGACCAGGCACTGGCCACTGGCCGCGAATCCCGCCTCGCCCTCCTGGGCCGGCGGCATGCCCTTGCCGGGCAGCACATTCCAGCTGCGGCCGCCGTCCGCCGTGGACAGGATGCGGAACCGCCCGTCCACCGGATCGCTCATGGCCAGCCCGTGCCGGCTGTCGAAGAAGGTGAGGCAGTCGTAGAAGGCGCGGGCGTCGGTGTTGCGGAAGGACTCGGTCCAGGTCGCTCCCCCGTCGTCCGTGCGCAGCACCCGGGACGCCTCCCCCTCGCCGATGGCCAGTGCCACCGCCCGCCGGGCGTCGAAGGCCTCGATGTCACGGAACTCCAGCTCCGCCCCGTCCGCCGTGGGCGGGGAGACGTCACGCCAGTGCCGGCCGCCGTCCGAGGTGCGCAGCACCGTGCCCTGCGTACCGGCGAGCCAGGCGGTGCGGCTGTTCACGGCGGCGAGGCCGCGGAAGCGGGCGTCGGTGCCGGTGTCGGTGGCCGTCCAGAGCGGCCGGTGGCGTTCCCCCGGCAGCGCGTGCGCTGCCGGGGCGGCCAGCGCGGCGGCCAGCGCCGCCCCGCACAGTCCCAGTGACATCAGTCGTCGCGTCGTTCCCGTGGCCCTCATGGCGCTGGAAGCTAACCGACGGACCGCGAGCCGTCCAGGGTGCACTGCTCGGGAGCGGGCACATGATCAGGCAGCCGGGCACGGAGAGCGGTGACGCAGCTCACTCCGTCCCCGGGTGCACGGATCGGCGATTTCCGTCGTCTGTATCAGTGCCGGGAACCCGTTCAACCGGTCGCGAAAGGGAGCAGGTCGTGTCCACCGTTATCGAGCAGTCCGTACAGGCCCGCATGGTCGCATCCGCGCCGCAGATGGAGACGCTTCCCGCCGTCCTGCAGTACGACCGCACCGACCCCTTCGCCATCCGCATGTCCTTCCCCGCGCCCGCGACGCTGGAGGGCACCGAGGTGTCCTGGGAGTTCTCCCGCGAGCTGCTCATGGCGGGAACGGACACACCGGCGGGCGTGGGCGACGTACGGATCAGGCCCTTCGGGTACGACCGCACGGTTCTGGAGTTCCACGCCTCCGAGGGCATCGCGATGGTGCACGTCCGCACGGCCGACCTGCGCCGGTTCCTGCGGCGGACGCAGCAGCTGGTGCCCATCGGGGCCGAAGCCCGGTTCCTGGACCTGGACCGGAGCCTGACGGATCTGCTCGACGGGTCCTGCTGAGCCGTTCCACCCCGGCCCGTTAATTCGATTGCCCCGCCCCGGGGCCCGGCGTAGCGTTTCCGATGTCCTTGTCGTCGTCGATCGGAGCAGGACGTTGCTCGTCTGAGGTCTTGAGACACCGTGTCGCGCGTTGTGCCATGTATCCACATGCCCGCGTGCCCGAGTGTGACCTCAGCTCTTCGAGCCGTCCTCCGTGACCAGGGCCTTCCTCCACACCTTGCGGAATCCTTCCGTGGAATGCCAGTGACCGGTGTCTCATCCCGTTGCCCCCTGTCCTTCCTCGCAACCGGGAGATTCTTCATGTCAGCTCCGCTCGCACACATCACCTGCTCGTCGCTCTCCTTCGCCTGGCCGGACGGCAGCGAGGTGTTCGACGACTTCCATCTGACGGTGGGACCCGGCCGTACGGGCCTCATCGGCGTCAACGGCGCCGGCAAGTCGACCCTGCTGCGGCTGATCGCCGGCGACCTCACCCCGGCCGCGGGCCTTGTCAGGACCGCGGGCGAGGTCGGCTATCTGCCGCAGAACCTGGTCCTGGACATCGATATGCGGGTCGACGCCGCCCTGGGCATCGCCGCGACCCGCGAGGCACTGCACGCCATCGAGGCGGGCGATGTCGGCGAGGAGCGGTTCGCGGCCGTCGGCGACGACTGGGACGTGGAGGAGCGGGCCCGCGCCGCACTCGACCAGCTCGGTCTCGGCCACATCGGGCTCGACCGCACCATCGGGGAGATGTCCGGCGGGGAGTGCGTGCTGCTGCGGCTGGCCGCGCTGCTGCTGGCCCGGCCGCACGTGCTGCTGCTCGACGAACCCACGAACAACCTTGATCTGTACGCACGTGAACGCCTGTACTCCGCGGTCGACGCGTGGAACGGGGTCCTGGTGGTCGTCAGCCACGACCAGGAGCTCCTGGAACGCGTCGACCAGATCGCCGATCTACGGGACTCCACGGTCACCTGGTACGGCGGAAACCTCTCGGCGTACGAAGAGGCGCTCGCCGTGGAGCAGGAGGCCGCCGAGCGCATGGTGCGGGTCGCGGAGGCCGATGTTCACCGGCAGAAGCGCGAACTGGCCGACGCCCGGATCAAGCTGGCCCGGCGCAAGCGCTACGGACAGAAGATGCAGGAGAACAAGCGCGAGCCGAAGATCGTCATGGGCGCCCGCAAGCGCGCCGCCCAGGAATCGGCGGGCAAGCACCGCATCATGCACACCGAGCGGCTGGCCGAGGCGAAGGAGCGGCTGGACGACGCCGTCGAGGCGGTGCGCGACGACGACGAGATCCGGGTCGAACTGCCGCACACCAAGGTCCACCCGGGCAGCGATGTGCTGATGCTGCGCGATCTGGAGCTGGCGTACGGGGCCAGGGTCCAGGGGGCGTTCGAGGTGCGCGGTCCGGAGCGCATCGCACTGGTGGGACGTAACGGAGCGGGCAAGACCACTCTGCTGCGCACGCTCGTCGGTGAGCTGGCTCCGGTGTCCGGTGAGGCAGCCGTACACCTGCCGACGCGGTTTCTGCCGCAGCGGCTGGACGTGCTCGACGACGGGCTGAGCGTGGTGGAGAACGTGGCGCGGTTCGCACCGGATGCCACGGACAACGCGATCAGGGCGCGGCTGGCACGTTTTCTGTTCAAGGGGGCGCGGGCGGACCGGCCCGCGGGCACCCTGTCGGGCGGGGAGCGGTTCCGTGCGGCTCTGGCCGCGCTGCTGCTGGCCGAGCCGGCGCCTCGGCTGCTGATGCTGGACGAGCCGACGAACAGCCTGGACCTGGCGAGCGTGCGCAAGCTGACGGCGGCTCTGGACGCGTACGAGGGAGCGCTCATCGTGGCGAGCCATGACGTGACGTTCCTGGAGTCGCTCGGAATCACACGCTGGCTGCTGCTCGACGGCGGGCTCCGGGACATCACGGCCGAGGAGGTGCACGCACGGATGTGAGCCACGGGGAAGAAGAGCGTGGGGGGACGGCAGAGGGGCGGACGGCGTGAGACCGTACGCGCGGCTAGCTGTGGAGTAACGCCCAGGTCTTGGATCCACCGGACGCCGTCAGCGCGGGGGCGAGCCCCCAGTCCCCGCCGTGCGCGTCGACCGCTGCGGCCAACAGCCACATGTCGGCGCTGCGGCGCTCCCGGCACTCCTCGGACCGCTCGGGCGAATCGTGGCACGGGTGCTGGTCGTAGAGGACGATCCGCAGCGCGTCGAAGTGCCAGTGGACCCGGAGAAGCATCTCCCGGTCCGGGGTGAACCGATAGGCGGCGGCGACCAGTTCCGAGGTGGCGAGAACCGCCGTCTCACTGAGTTCCGCCAGTCCGTGCCGGATGAGCAGATCACTCACCGCGCGGCGGGCGAGGCCGGCGCAGAAGGCGCCGCCCGGCAGGGCGAACGAATAGCTCAGATTGTCCGCCACCGGCGGATGGGGCCCGGCGGGGGCAAGAGCCGGAAGGCATCGAAGTGCGCCCTTCATCAAGTTACTCACATTTCCGGTGCGTGTGGTGACAGTCACACAAAGGCATGGTCGCCCCGTGTGAGACTTGCGCTACCGACCGTAGCCCACAACCGGAGCACAGTGCTACTACTTGTGTGGTTCCGGTCATTTCACCGGCCTCCGCCCGGAAGGACGCGCACCGTGCCACCCAGGAGCACCCCGACCGCCCGGCAGCAACGCCTCGGGTACGAACTGCGCAAGCTGCGCGAGCAGTCGGGAATGACAGCACAGCAGGCCGCCGCCCTGCTCGGCGTCGACCGCACCCGGATCCCCAACATCGAGTCGGGCCGCTTCGGCATCAGCGCCGAGCGGGTCCGCACCCTCGCCTTCAACTACGGCTGCCCCGACACCGGCCTCGTGGACCTGCTGGCCGAGATGGCGCAGGAGCGGGCCAGGGGGTGGTGGGAGGAGCATCGCGGACTCCTGCTTCCCGGCCTGCTGGACATCGCCGAACTGGAATACCACGCAGTGGAGTTGAACACCGCGACCACGACGCACATCCCGGGCCTGCTGCAGACCGAGGAGCACGCGCGAGCGGTCTTCGACACGGCCGACCCACAGCTGCCGCGCCCCGACCTGCTGGCCCGGCTCTCCCTGCGGCTGCGCCGCCAGGAGGTGCTCGAACGGGACCGGCCGCCGCTGTACGAAGCGGTGATCCACGAGGCCGCTCTCCGGATGCAGTTCGGCGGCCCGAAGGTGACCGGGGCGCAGCTGGAGCACATCCTCGACCGCTCCGAGCGGGACCGGATCACCGTCCGGGTGATCCCGTTCGCAGCGGGTGGATTCCCCGGCGCGGGACAGTCCTTCACTTATGTCGGCGCAGCAGTCCCCCAGCTCGATACTGTGCAGCTCGATTCCTCGCACGGATCGATGCTGCTCGACGCCGACATGCAACTACGCCGATACCGGGGCCTGTTGGAACGGCTTCGTGCACTCGCACTCCCTGTCAGGGAATCGCGTGAATTCATCCGATGCATATCCCGGGACCTCTGAGGAGAGAGATCATGAACAACATCTGCTGGGACGAGGCGTTCTGCAGCGAGGGGGCGAACTGCTTCCGCTTCGGCCTCGACGACCAGGGCCGCGCCTACATCGGCTCCACCACCGACACCGCCGCCTACGTGAGTGACTCCGCGGAGGCACTGAGGGCGCTGATCTCCGCGGTGAAGTCCGGTGCGGCGGACCATCTGCTCTGACCGGGACCGACCGGCCGCGCCCCCCGTGCGCCTGTGCTCCGAGTACGCCGACTGTTCGGAGCCCATCGCCACCGGGGGCCGGGCCCGGGGATTTTCCTCATCCCGACACCCCCCGAGCCCTTCCCGGCAGCCGACCTGACCCTCCGTATACATGCCTGACCTGGGCTTATGACATAACGTAACCGATCATCGCCCGGACGGGCTTGGCTCCGGCCTTACTGCCGCTTTAACCTACGGTCTCGTAACCTACGAAGCCGTAGGTAATTCTCCCGTCCCCAGGAGCCCCCGTGACGATCACCTCTCCCCACCTCGGCAGTTCACAGGCGTGGACTGACGCCCAACTGCTGTACGCGCTGGAAGAGGTGGTGGAGAAGGAACTCAACCGCCATCTCAAGGTCGCCAAGGACTGGATGCCGCACGAGTACGTGCCGTTCTCCGACGGCCGGAATTTCCCCGGCATCTTCGAGGACGGCCAGGCCTGGGAGTCCGAGCAGTCCAAGGTCACCGACATCGGCAAGATCGCCCTGGTCGTGAACCTGCTGACCGAGGACAACCTCCCCAGCTACCACCACGAGATCGCCTCGCTCTTCGGCCGCGACGGCGCCTGGGGCACCTGGGTGCACCGCTGGACGGCCGAGGAGGGCCGGCACGGCATCGTGATGCGCGACTACCTGCTCACCTCACGTGCCGTCGACCCGGACAAGCTGGAGCAGTTCCGGATGGCGCACATGGCGGAGGGCTTCGAGTCCGACAACCGCCACTCGATGCTGCACTCCGTGGCCTACGTCGCGTTCCAGGAGCTGGCGACCCGGGTGTCGCACCGCAACACCGGACACCAGTCGGGCGACCCGGTCTGCGACCGGATGCTGGCGCGGATCGCCACCGACGAGAACCTGCACATGGTCTTCTACCGCAACCTCCTCGGCGCGGCCTTCGAGCTCGCACCGGACCTGACCATGCAGTCCGTGCGCGATGTCGTCGTGAACTTCCGGATGCCCGGCCATGGCATGCCCGGCTTCGAGCGGGCCGCGGCGCAGATGGCGATCGGCGAGATCTACAACATGCGGATCCACCACGACGACGTCATCCAGCCCGTGCTGCGCTACCTGAAGGTCCTGGAGATCACCGGTCTCGGCCCGGAGGGCCTGAAGGCCCAGGAGGAGCTCGGCCTGTACATGAACGGGCTGGACAGCGAGGCCTCGAAGTTCGACGTGAAGCTGGCCGCCCGCAAGGAGCGGATGGCGGCCCGCGCCCAGGCCTGACGGCCGGCACCAGCTGATCCGCAGGGGGCGGGCCCGTCAAGGCCCGCCCCCTGCGGACGCATCCGGGGTGACCCCACGCCGCAGGCGCCCGGATGCGTACTCTGTGCCGGTGAAACCTGCGACCCGTTTCGTTCTCTTCGCCGCGCCGATAGCCATCGCCGCCTCCATCCTCTTCAACAGTGGCGGCAGCGACCCCGAGCTGCCCGGGAACTCCCACGCGGCGGCGGACCCGGCCGATGCGTCCGTGGGCCCCGATCCGTACGCCGCCGCCGATGACGAGGAGCGCCGGCAGCTGGACGAGCGCGTCGCGGCGATGCCGGCCGGACTGGCCGCGCCGAAGATGCGCGAGATCGCCTGGAAGCTGCTGTCCAGCTCGGAGGGGTCGACGCTGGACTGGCGCAGCCAGTACGCCATGATCGACGACAATGGCGACGGCACCGGCTACACCGCCGGGATCGTCGGTTTCTGCTCCGGTACGCACGACATGCTCACGTTCGTCGAGGCGTTCACCGAGGACCACCCGGACAGTCCGCTGAAGCCGTTCCTGCCGGCGCTGCGCAAGGTCGACGGCTCCGGTTCGCACGAGGGGCTCGACCCCGGCTTCACCGCCGCCTGGAAGAAGTCAGCCACCGACCCGGCGTTCCGCGCCGCGCAGGACCGGGTCAGGGAGCAGCAGTACTTCGAGCCGGCCGTACGGCTGGCCAAACTGGACGGGCTCGGCACCCTGGGCCAGTTCATCTACTTCGACGCCATGGTGCTGCAGGGACCGGGGACGGAGCCGGACGCCTTCTACGGAATCCGGAAGGCGGCGCTGGCCGAGGCGGACACCGTCGACGAGGGCGGCGACGAGAAAACCTATCTGGACGCGTTCCTCGACGCCGCGCGAACCGTGATGAAGTCGAAGAAGAACCAGCACGACACCTCACGCATCGACACGACGCAGCGGCAGTTCCTCAACGACGGCAATCTGGCACTGAAGCCGCCACTGACCTGGAAGATGTACGGCGAGACGTTCCACCTCCCGGCCTGACGCGCGCCCGGCCCCGGGCCGCCGGGGCCGGCGGGTTCACGCCTGGCCCCGGCCCATTCTGCGCAGCTGGTCCCGCTCCTTCTCCGAGAGGCCGCCCCACACGCCGAAGCGCTCGTCGTTGTCGAGGGCGTACTCCAGGCAGGCCTGACGCCCTTCGCAGGCGTTGCAGAGCTGCTTGGCCTCCCGGGTGGAGCTGCCGGGGGCTGGGAAGAAGAACTCGGGCCCCGCTTGCGCGCACAGCGCTGTCTCCTGCCAGGCGAGAGCGGAGTCGGTCGGAGGGTTGATCAGCATGGGGCACACAGTGCCCTGCCGCGATAAACGACTGATCAACGCATCCGTCAACCACCGGGCCCGACTCCACCGCCGGGTCAGCCGACGGACGTCTCCGCGCTCTTGATCACCGCGAACGCGGCACCGTAGGGATCGGTGAGGTTGGCGAACTTGCCCACGCCCGCCATCTCCAGCGGTTCCAGCGTCAGCTTTCCGCCCAGCCGCTCGGCCTCCGTCACCGTGGCATCGCAGTCGTCGACCTCGATGTACGGCAGCCAGTGCGGGCCCACGACCGCCCGTACGGGCACGGCTTCGAGCGGGACGAGTCCGCCGAAGGACGCCTCTTCACCGCCGCCCGCGGTCCGGATGACGGTGTACGCACCCCCGCCCTCCGGATACGGCATCTGGGCGCTCTCCCAGCCGAAAACGGCACGGTAGAAGGCGGCGGCCGCCGGTACGTCCGGGGTGTAGAGCTCCGCCCAGCACAGACTCCCGGTGTCCCCCACGGCTCCGAGTCCCGGGTTCTGCTTCGGCTGCCAGACGCCGAAGAACGCCCCGCCCCGGTCGGTGAACCCGCCCATCCGGCCGTACTCCAGCACGTCCATCGGCGCGAACGGCACCGTCCCGCCGGACTTCTCCACGAGCTGCGCGGTGGCATCGGCATCCTGCGACTGGAAGTACACCGACCACGAGGGCTTCGCCTGCTCCTCGGTGACGGTCATCGCACCTCCCACCGTCTTCCCGTCCAGCGTGAACATCCCGTAGCCACCGGTCTCGGGGCCCCCGGCCTCGTACTCCCAGCCGAAGAGAGCACGGTAGAAGGCCGTGGCCCCGTCGAGATCCGGCGTGCCGAGATCCATCCAGTCGGGTGCTCCGTCGACAAAACGGGTGGTGAGCATGGTGCGCTCCTTCGATGGTCCCGTTCTCGGACACATCAGGGTTCTTCCTGATGTGTCCGAGTCTTGCACCGGGCACCGACAGGCGCAGTCCGTCCGCACCCCGCACAGTGCGGTCCTCGGCGCCGCGCGACTCGCGTCCGTCCGAGTTGTCAGCCGCACATGGGACGATACGAGTCGCCCCGGCCGGTTGCCGGGAGCGGTGGTGGGACTGCGGGGACAGAGGAACGTACATGACTGAGGCCGGGCCCACGGAGGGCGGGGCGCCGCCCGGGCGGGCAGCCCGGGAGCTGCTCGCCCGGGCGGAGGAGCTGCTGGGCGCGGCTCGCGCGGTGCTGACCGATCACTCCCGCGCCGTCGATGCCGTACGTGCCGCCCTCGACCCGCTGCTCGACGACCTCGTCAGCGGTGAGCTGACCGGCATCCCGGTGTCCCGGCTGAAGGACGTCACCGAGGGCCGGCTGCGCATCGGCGCTTTCGAGCAGGCCGGCCTCACGAACGTCGGCGAGGTGCACGGGGCGAACCGCTACGAGCTCCGCCAGATCCCCGGAGTCGGCGCGCAGACCGCCGACCAGGCGCTGGCAGCGGCCGGCCGGATCGCCCACGCGGTACGGGACACCGTCACGGTGCGGATAGCCGTGGAATCCCCGGACGACGCCACGACCGCCCTGGTCACCGCTTTGTACCGGC